>JBBQRY010000289.1:0-3406 GCA_038214335.1 Chthoniobacterales bacterium | reverse complement strand
AACTGGCAATTGTCATCACGACGACCACAAAAATCGGCTCCGTGAAACTCACATGATCGATGTAGGAAAAAAACTGTCCGAACCCGACCAGGGTGATCACCGCAATCCCCAGCGGAATGAGCCAGATTCCGAACACCGCCTCGACCTCGCCGAAGAAATGAAAGACGGTGGATTTGATCTGGAGAAAGTCCCGCTTGTGGGCCAGTGCCCGGCGGCCCACCGGATTCGACTCATCCCCGGTGATCGACTTCAGCTTGTTGTGGTAGTGGTGCGAGATTCCCAAGAACCGCGAGGAGAGAAACGTGTGAGCAATGGCCGCAAAAAAGATGAGCGTGCCCACGAGGTTGAACGGTTCCGCCTTGATCCGCGAGAGCAGGACCGCACCCACTCCCGGCAGGTCGCTATCATGGTAGTCCTCCAAGGACGGCGGAAACGAGGCCCCCGACCCCGCAGGCTCAGAGGCATACATCGGCAAGGCAACCAGCAGCCCGAAGGCCAGCAGAATCAGGAATTGGAGTGTCGAAACTTTCATGGTCGCTCCCAGCAAAATGCGAGCAGTCGAAAACTATGCCGACATTGGCCACGATTGCCAATGCGAAGTGCTTTTTCGCTTCGTCTTCCCGCCCATGGTCTCACGCTGATCACGCGGCCAGAACCAGGTTCAATGAGTGAAGCTGCCATCGGCATACAGGCTTGCGACGAGGGATGCGGCGCGCTGGCCGGGGAGCACGCCGGGCTCCATCTGGTTCATCACGTAGCCGAATCCGATGGCGTTTTCAGGGTCCGCAAATCCCAGGCTGCCTCCCGCCCCCGGATGTCCAAAGGCCGAAAGCGTCGGACCCAGTAGGCGGCGCAGTTTGTTTCCCGTGGCATCGAGCGGGTCCATCATGAATCCTGCTGAAAAGGCGGTTTCGGTGTGAAGGACTTTGTCGAAGCCTTGGGAAAGGCGGGTCGTCATCCAATCGACCGCACGTGCCCCAAAAATTCGGCGTCCGCGCCAGACCCCGCCAAGGGCCAGCAGCGCGTAGAACTTCGCAAGGGCGGAAGCGGACCCGATTCCGCCTAGGGACGGGATCGCCGCCGAGCGTGCGGCGGGCGCATTCATGGCCGAGGCCGCCAGCAATCCGCCCGGCGAAGAAAAGGCTTTTTTTGTGAACGACCCCGGTTGCTGGAGAGCGCTGATGAACGCGCTCGACGGGGCTTCGCGCGAGGGCAGCATGGCCGCCGCGCGGTGGTGCAGCGCGGATGGCAGACCAATCCAGAGATCGATGCCGAGCGGGTCGGCAATTTTCCGCCGCCAGTAATCGCCAAGTGCCACGCCATCGGTCAGGCGACGCACGATCTCATCCACCAAAAACCCAAACGTGCGAGGTCCGTATCCCGGACCCCCCACCGCCTCCGCAAACGGAGCCTGCCGCTCGATGGCCACAACGACTTCCTCATGGTCCAGCACCGACAAATCCGTGCGGTCGAGCGCTCCCAGCCCGGCCCGATGCGAAAGCACATCCGCCAGAGAAATGCCGGATTTTCCACCGCCGGAAAATTCCGGCCAGAACTCTGCCACGCGGGTCTCAAGTCCCAGCCCGGCCGCCTCAATCGCATGGAGCGCACAAGCCGACGCGATCCCCTTGGTCGCCGACCAGATGAGAACCAGCGTATCCGGCGTCCACGGCTCCACCCGGTTGGCATCCCGATATCCCCCCACCAAATTCACGAGCTCCTGCCCATCCTGCCACACCGACACCGCAGCCCCCACCTCACGCCCCCCGACAAAGTTGTTTTCAAAAGCGGCCTGAACTGCTGAGGGAAAGAGTTCCGCCACGGTCTGCTAAAGGGTTTCGTGAAGGGGTTTTAGATCCGGATCCGCCTTGGCAAAATCTCGGAATTTTTCGTCGATTTCAAAACTGGCATTCAATAAAGCCGTCGCCTCATCGAAATTGTCCAAGACCGTATCGTAACACGCTAGGTTGTAAAAATACGTCGCCTCATGGGCCAAGCTCGCAGGCCCCGCAAGCAGCACCGCCTTCGCATCCGCCGTGCGCCCCAACTCATGCAGGCAAAATGCCCCATGGATAAACCCCGCCGTATCGTCCGGCCACAACCGCCGCAACCGGTCACACACCTCAACTCCCTCCGACCAGCGATGCGCACGCATGAGAAGAAACAACCGGAAATGAAGGATCACCGCCCGCTCCTGATCGTGCGTGACCAAAGAATCCAGCTCCGCCAGGGCCTCCTGCGGCAAGCCCAGTTCTAAATATCCCTGCGCTGCAAGCAGAGTGCGTTCCATCGACATCCCCGAAACCCTACCTCCCGCAGCCAGATATTCAATCGCGAACCGAAGACGAAGCACGAAACGAATCGAGCATTTTCCCGGAAGACGAACTCGCAGGAATGCGCACCGATAAAGTCTCAGACATTTGGACCGCATCGAATTCCGGCTTGGTTCTGACTGAAACTTTCGTTACTCCACAGTTCCTTCCCTGACTCACCATGCCTCCGCTGATTGCGGAACTCAATGAGGCTCTGGTGGCGTGAAGAATTTTGAACCGCAGATTGGCGCAGATGAACGCGGATGGAAGAGTGCCGGATGGGTGGGCTGTGACAGGGTATCAATTTGACGTAACCTACCGGCCAAAGGGATCCACGGAAAACGTCACTGCAACGCTCGCAGACGAAGCCCCGTTGCCGGAATCCGCCGCATCCCGGCAAATCTTCTCGCCCGATGCCGTATGCGAGGCTAAAAATCTCGAAATTGACATGGCTGCAAAATCGAAAACCTCCCCGGACACCTCCGCCACCCTCGGATTCGATGCGAAACTCTGGCTCGCCGCCGACAATCTCCGCAACAACATGGACGCAGCGACATCGGCATCTACGGCCAGGAGAGCAACCCCATCACGCGCCGCCTCGCCATCATGAACCTCGCCCTGCGCGGCATCGCGAACGCCGACTTCGGCCCCGAGAACGCCGACACCTTCCGCAGCGACCTCCATCCCGACCTCCGCGCAGCATGAACAAAAAAACACTCTCCGAGACGGACATCCGGTCCAAGTTCATCACGCCGGCACTCTGCGGCCCAGAGGGCGCGGGGTGGAATTTGATGACTCAAGTCCGGGAGGAAGCCTATTTCACCAAAGGCCGTGTCGTCGTCCGTGGAAAAACCGTTCGTCGCGGCGAAGCCAAGAAAGCGGACTACCTGCTCTACTACAAACCGAACCTGCCCATCGCGGTCATCGAGGCCAAGGACAACAATCACGCTGTCGGCGACGGCATGCAGCAGGCGCTCGAATATGCTGAGATTCTCGACGTGCCCTTTGCTTACAGCTGCAATGGCGACGCTTTCCTCGAACATGATCGCACGGGCAGTAGCGGGACGGTCACGCGGGAAATTCCGCTCGATCAG
>JBBQRY010000288.1:0-3406 GCA_038214335.1 Chthoniobacterales bacterium | reverse complement strand
GCAGATCCACGTCCCGTGTTCATGATAACTATCCTTGCCCGAACCTGCTCCCCGCGCAAGTGATTTGACCGAACTTTCCTCTTTCTATCGCATAAGGATTCACGCACCTTGTGGCAATGAAAGTCCTTCTTGTTATTCTCGCCTGTAGTATGGGAGCTGTTTTTGCTGGAGATTTGAAGATTGAGGATCCTTGGATTCGGGCGGTGCCTCCCTCCTCGAAGGCGACGGCTGCGTTTATGACCATCGTGAACACGACCGACCATGCGATTGCAGTCAAAGGAGCCACCTCGGAAGTTGCCGGGGAGGTGAAGCCCATGATCACGACCAAGCAGGCGGATGGGGTGATGGGCATGGAATTTGTGGAGAGCTTCACGATTCCTGCGGGAGGCCGCCGCACGCTGGAACCCGGCGGAGACCACTTCATGCTCATGCAGCTCAAGGAGGTTCCAAAAGCCGGCGAGACCGTTGCGATGGTGCTCCAAACGGATTCGGCGGAAAAATCGATCACGGTGCAACTTCCGGTTCGCTGAAGATGGCGCGTCCCTCCCGCTCGAACGATCCGCGCTCACGGCGGATTGGCCTCATGGTCTTGGCCGCCTGCGCACTCATCGCTATCCCGGCCCTGCTGGTCCTTTTCAGCATGGCGGGCAAATCGAAATCACCATGGTTCGGGCAGTTCGATTCCGAGAACACCCCGGCCTACGCATTTTCTCTCACCGACCAGAACGGAGCACCCATTCGACTCCAAGATCTCCGTGGAAATGTCGTGCTTCTCAGCTTTGGATTCACACGGTGTCCGAATATCTGCCCAACAACCTTGGGCAATCTCGCCGCGGTTTTTCGCCGACTTCCCCCGGAAGCCCAGGAGCGGACGAAGGTGGTTTTCATCAGTGTGGATGAGCGGGACACCCCGTCCGAACTCAAGGAATATGTCCCATTTTTTCATCCGAGCTTCATCGGGGTGACGGGTTCTGCCAAGGATATCGCAACGACGGCACGTGCCTTTGGGGCCTCGTTCCGCAAGGCTCCGCCCGCAGCGGGCACAGATCCAGAAGACTACCTGATTGACCACTCGACATACATGCATCTCATTGATCCCGATGGAAATATGCGGGTCCTGTATCGCTTCGAGCAGCTCCCGAACTCGGCAGGCATCGCGGCGGATGTCGAACGCGTGCTGTCCCTCTTCCCGGAAAAAACACAACCCTGAGCAGATGCGAGGCAGTCCCCTTTGTGCGCGGGTTTTCCTTTTCTATGGTCTCCTGACCCTCGCTTCGTGTGATTCGGAATCCGCGATCTCCCAAGCTGCATCGCCCTTGAACGGGCGCGAGATCTACCTTGCCCGCTGCGCATCTTGCCATCAACCCGATGGGGGCGGACTCCCGGGGATCAGCCCGCCACTTTCCGTGTCACCGCAGATTCAGGGTTCCCCGGAAAGTCTCATTCGTGTGCTGCTGCTGGGATTGAAAGGCCCCCTCGTGCGGGACGGTGTCACGTATAACGGCATCATGCCAGCATGGCGGTATGATCTCACGGACGATCAACTGGTCCTTCTCATCAATGAGCTTTATGCGCGTTGGAATCCGACCGCGCTACCGATCACTGAGTCCACGGTGTCCCATGTCCGCGCCGCAACGGCAAAAGACCGGCTCTTTCCGACTCCCGAACCCATCGCTCCCTGACGTGGCAGAACCCGCTCTCGACAACTTTGGGATTGGTCTTCGGAACCGTAGGCTCTTGAATATGAGCCCATGAGCCAGCCGGATCATCCAAATTCTTCCGCCCGTTCGGGGATCGCACTCCATTGGCAAATTCTCTTGGCCTTGGGCCTTGCCGTCGCAACCGGATTGCTCGTGCCGGATCGTGTGGGCAGCGTGGATGTCATGGGCGGGCTCACGTTTCTAGGGAAAATTTTTCTGCAGGCGCTGCAGATGCTCGTGGTTCCTCTGATTGTCTCAGCGGTGATCTCTGCCATTGCTAAAATTGGCGGAGACCATGCGCTGGGCCGACTCGGCATCAAAACCATTGCCTTCTACCTTTCCAGCACGGCGGTCGCGGTGGTCATTGGCCTTGTGGTGTCGACCCTTCTTCAGCCCGGACGCGTCGCGCCGGAAGTCTCGGGTGCCATGATCGATGCCGCCAAACTATCGGCTCCGGAAGTGACAAATGCCTTGGCTGACCGCGGTGCCGGCGACGTGGTGGGCATCCTTTCCCGCATGGTTCCCCCAAATGTTTTTGCCGCAGCCACACGAAATTCCGACATGCTGGCCCTCATCACGTTCAGCATCCTTTTCGGATACTTCATCACCCGTCTCCCGGCAGATCGCAGGGACGGGTTCGCAGGCTGGTGGGAGAATTTTTACGATGTGATGGTCCACATGGCGACATGGATCATCCGTTTTACTCCCTATGGGGTCTTTGCGCTGGTGGCTCCGACGGTGGCCCGCACCGGGATGGACGCCTTCCTTCCCCTCCTCAAATTTTTCTTCTGTGTGCTGCTGGCTCTCGGATTGCACATGTTTGTGGCGCTGCCTCTGGCCTTGCTGGCCTTCGGGATTTCTCCTGCACGCCATTTCCGCACGGTGCTTCCTGCCCTGCTCACCGCGTTCTCGACGGCCTCCTCCGCCGCCACCCTGCCCCTCACCATGAGCAGCTTGGAGAAAGGGGGGGTGCCACGCCGAATTTGCGGGTTCACCCTGCCTTTGGGTGCCACCGTGAACATGGATGGCACGGCACTCTACGAATGTGCCGTAGTGCTTTTCATCGCACAGATTTACGGGGTAGAACTCTCCTTTGCCAGCCAACTGAGCATTGTTCTCCTGGCTTTGCTCACCTCAATTGGGGTTGCAGGGATTCCGGCCGCCAGCATGGTGGCCATCGTCGTGATTCTGGGTGCGGTCGGACTTCCTGCCGAGGCCATCGGCATGGTGCTTGCGGTGGATCGCGTGCTCGATATGTGCCGCACTTCGGTCAATGTCTTCAGCGACACCGTCGCTGCCGCCGTGGTCGCCAAAAGCGAGGAGTCCCGCGCGCCATTCTGACACGCGGAACTCACCCCACACCTCACACCAATGAAAATCTATTTTCTCTAAACCAAGTATTCGGCTCTTGGTTTTTCTTTTCGGTTCAACGCCTTACGAAGTTTGCCGAGCGCAATGTTCTGCAACTGCCGAATCCGCTCGCGGGTGACTCCAAATTTTACGCCCACTTCCTCAAGCGTCTTGGGCTTTTTCCCATCGAGGCCAAACCGGCAGTTGATGATCCGGCGCTCCCGGTCGTCCAACACGTCCAGCAAGTCGCCCACCTCGTCCCGCAAGTCCTTGTCGCGCAACATTTCAAAAGGATCCTGCGCCTCGGTGTCGCCCACCAAGTCTCCGAATCGGGTCGAATCATCGTCCCCCACCGG
>JBBQRY010000287.1:0-3416 GCA_038214335.1 Chthoniobacterales bacterium | reverse complement strand
CTCAAAACCTTGCGCCGCGCGTTCACAACTCCGGGCATTACACCATCGAAGCCTGCGCCTGCTCGCAATTTGAAAATCACGTTCACATCTACGGAAAGGCGATGAGCGGCGTCGGCCGCAAGATGGGCCACGTCACCGCGTTGGGCCGCAATTTCGATGAGGCGCTCGCCACCGCCCAACGCGCGGCGCACGTGGCCGATGACGGGTTGCGCGAGCGGGTGATGAAGTTTAAATTCAACCTCGCCGCTGAGTCGCGCGCGAAAAACCGGAACCTCTCCGCCGAAGCGGCAACCTTTCTCCCGACCTGATCATGGAAATCCTCGACGCCATCCGTGCCAACCTGCTCTCGCCCGCCGTTCTCTTCTTCGCGCTCGGCCTCATTGCCGCGCTCACCAAGAGCGATCTGAAATTTCCCGAGCCGCTTTATGTGGCGCTGACGATTTACCTGCTCGTCGCCATCGGCTTCAAAGGCGACGTGGCCATCGCTGAGGCGGGACTGGGCGTCGTGTGGCTGCCCGCGCTGGCGGCAATGGTGCTGGGCGCGCTCATCCCGCTCTGGACTTATCCGCTGCTGCGGTTGGGCGGCAAGTTTGCCGCCGTGGACGCCGCCGCCATCGCTGCCCATTACGGATCGGTGAGCGCGGTGACGTTTATTGCCGCGACGAATTACCTGAAGGCCGTCAATCAACCCTACGCAAGTTTGCCGGGCTCGAACTTGGCGGGGCGACATTGATGGGCGTGCTCGCGGCGAGCGCGAGTTACATCGCTGCGCCCGCCGCCATCCGTATGTCGTTGCCGGATGCGAACCCGACTTGCTATCTCACCGCCTCGCTCGCGATCACCTTCCCGTTCAATATCGCGTTGGGCATTCCGATCTATTTTGAAGTCGCGCGCTGGCTCTACTCCTAAACATGAACACACATCCTATGAAACTCGTCACCATCGTCTGCGAAGCCTACGCGCAGGAGGCCGTCAGGAAACTGCTGCGTGAAGTCGGAGCGCAAGGCTGGACGTCTTTCGCTGTGGAAGGCGACGGATCTCGCGGCAAACGCCCGGCGGACATCCGCGAGTTTGCCAACGTGCAGATCGAAGTCATCGTGCCCCCGGATGTTGGGCAGGAATTACTGTAGCGGCTGGGAAACGAATTCTTCCCGCGCTACGCGATGGTCGCCTTCGAATCCGACGTGCGAGTGCTGCGCCAGGAAAAGTTCTGAGCTGCTACTGACCCAGGAATTTTTACGGAAGGATGCGTTCGGCGGATTTTCCCCGCAGCTTTGCGAACAGCTTCGACAGCTTGTTGACCACGCGGTCGATCTTGCAGCGGAAGCTTGCCTGGTACTCACTCTCGATTTTTTTCACCGGATCTTCATAGCCGGCATACTCAAAAAGCGCCACACGGTGGCGTTCGGCGATTTCCCGGAGCTGCGTTTTTTGAAAAATCGAATCCGCAATGCGCAACATCCGTCGATTGGGCAGGCTGTGGGGGTTGGCTTCGCAAACAATGTCGAAAGCCGTTTTGGCGTCATAGCCCAAGCAGGTGAGGCCAATGATCGCCGAGGCCGCCGAGCGGCTCAGCCCCGACTCGCAATGCACGAGGATCGCAAATTTGTTTTCTCCGCCGGATTCCAACTCGTTGATCTCCTCGAAAAAGCGGATGATTTTTTCGATGTGCTCCTTCTGCGGCGCGCGGCATCGGCGGTATTGCGGTGCTCGCATCTCAATGTCGTCCACGTCGTGGAACCTCATCTGCAAGAGCTTGGCGGCTTTGTTCGGAAGAACCAGCGGCTGATCCTCCGTGCCAGGGTCCGGCAGACTCACAACATATTTGATGTCGCTGGCTTGGTAGCGGGGAAGAGAGGATCGACTGGAGACGGCTAGTTGCATTCCAGTGAGAGAATAAATCGCATTCGCTCCTCCACCGCAAAGAATTTCATCTCACAAATTCAAACACATCCCAATTCGCGGGCTGACTTTGGAAAATCAGAGTGCCACCCACGAGCGTAATTTTGCACTTTCCGAGATGGCTTCGAGGACTTTCTCATTTGCAAGTCCCTCGGCAAAAGAAGGTTGGACTGGCTTGTCCTTCGCGATGGCATGGACAAAGTCGGCACACGTATGAATGAACGTATGCTCATATCCCACGATATGACCGGGTGGCCACCATGCTCCGGCGTAAGGATGAACTCCTTCCGTGACGATGATATCCCGGAATCCGCGCACATCCTCTGGGTCGTCCGCCCGGTAGAACTTCAGCCGGTTCATATCCTCGAAATCAAAGACCAAAGAGCCCTTGTTGCCGTTGATTTCAAAGGTGATGTTGTTCTTGCGACCTTGTGCGAACCGGGTGGCCTCAAGGTTCGCAATCGCGCCATTCTTGAAGCGACCGATCCAGGATACGGCATCATCCACGGTCACCCGTCCCATTTTCGAGGAGGCCTTGGCGCTCAGCCCGGACCCCAGTTCGGCTTGCAGTGGTCGCGATTTGACAAACGTCTCCATGAGTCCGCAGACTTCTTTGAGTTCGCCAACGAGGTAACGTCCAAGATCAATGAGGTGCGCACCGAGATCTCCATGGCTGCCGGAGCCTGCAACTTTCGATTGCAGCCGCCAGACCAGAGGAAACGAAGGATCGGTGATCCAGTCTTGCGCGTAGCGGGCACGGAAGTGGTGAATCCGGTCGCCGAGGTCGCCGCGTTCGATCATCCGTTTGGCCAGCGCAATAGCCGGCACACGGCGGTAGCTGTAGCAGACCATATTCACAACGCCCGCTTTCTTCACCGCCGCGACCATCGCCTCCCCCTCCGCGACATTCATGGCCAGCGGCTTCTCGCAAAGCACCGCCTTGCCATGCCGCGCTGCTTCGATCGCAATCTCATGATGGCAATCGTTGGGCGTGCAGATGTCCACGATGTCGATATCAGGATCCGCCACCA
Organism: Chthoniobacterales bacterium; assembly: GCA_038214335.1. Lineage (GTDB taxonomy): Bacteria > Verrucomicrobiota > Verrucomicrobiia > Chthoniobacterales > Terrimicrobiaceae > QYQL01. The sequence goes on along the minus strand of JBBQRY010000287.1, from coordinate 483 downwards.
CCTCGCGCCAATCGGTCGAGGTCCCCTCCCATCCCAAATTCGCCGCTGCCGCCGCAACCCCTTGCGCAGAACGTCCGCAAAGGGTTCGCATCCGAATCTCTGCCGGCAAGTCAAAGAACCGACCCGCCTGGCGCCACGCATTCGAATGCGCTTTGCCCATAAAATTGTAACCGATCAATCCAACCGAAAGGGAACGCTTGTTTTTCACCCTGCGATGAAATCGAATTCTGCTAAAAAAACACAGAAAATTTCTGTGAAAAGATCGGGAGCAGCGAGAGCCTGAGCCTGGAGGTGCTGCTGGAATGGGCGGGGCGAGAGTTTGGTCCGAAGGACATTTCCTGCTCTGGGCGCATCTCCGAAAAGTGCAAACAGGGAGAACAGGCGTCTCGCCTGTTTGGTGACTGGCTATTGTCTGCGGAGTCTCCACTCCCCACAGGCGGGACGCCTATGCTCCCTGACCTTCCATCGCCGATTGCACTTTTC
>JBBQRY010000286.1:0-3435 GCA_038214335.1 Chthoniobacterales bacterium | reverse complement strand
TGTTATAGTTGGCGTCCATCATGATTTGGTACTTCCCTCCCCACGGATCGACAAAATCACCGCTGCTATTGGTGCCACTCTTTCCAGCTTTTCCGGCGACATCTGGCTTGCGCTGTGCGACCTCGATGAAAACAATTTTCCGGGGATTATTGTTGGTCGATATTCCGACAAGTGTTTCGACAAGGGCCTTATTAACATCTTGTGCGGTATCGGTGGATGCCGAAGTCGGCAGTTTTCCATACTCCGTCTCATAAGCGATGACGGCCGTGGCGATCTGGACGACATCGTTCTTCGCCTGGGCTTTGCGGGCCATGTCAAGTGCTCCATTGACAGCCGGAAAGAGCAGGCCCATCAGGATGCCGATGATGGCGATGACGATGAGGAGTTCGATGAGGGTGAAGGCGGATTTTTGTGGGAGGTGGGTCTTCATGGTGGAAATGCTTGGCGCGATTGCGGTGCAGTTAACATGCCTCTGGGGAGGGGGTGTCGCAAGCAATTTCTCAGTTTCTCATTTCGCGGGCACGAGGGGTAGATTTTTTGGGGATTTGCTCGTTGAAGCTAGAAAAAGCAGTTTTAACCACGGAATACACGGATGGCACTGATATGGAGAGAGTTGTAACGCAAGCCCTATTCACCCGCAAGGTGAACCGCAAAGCGCAACAAGATTTTCATAACTGCCTCTATCCGTGTTATCTGTGACGTGGTTCATTCTTCTGCCGGATTTACGTTGGAGCGATAGCTTTCCGAATTCAGGAAGCCCTCGGCATCGCAGCCGGATGTGGAAATCTGGATGGTGACGGCACCGGTCTGGTTTTGCGGGAAAAGCTGGATTCCGTGAGCTGCGACGAATCGGGTCCATTGCGGGTCGAGGCGTTCAGAGGAGGGGAAGAAGGCTGCGGAGGTGATGACCATGCGGGGATGCACGACTTGCAAGAATCCGGTATCCATCTGGATGCCAGACCGGTGGGCACCTTTTACGAGGATGTCCGCAGGGAGCTGGTCGCGAGCATTTTGCAAAAGCCAATCGAGTGTGGGCGGGCCGGAATCCGATACGAAGAGGATGCGGGTGCCGAGGGCATCGAGCCGGACGACAAGGGTTTTGTCATCGGCGATGTCGCGGCGGATTCCAGGTGGGGGGTAGAGCACGGTGAACGTCGCATCGGGGGAGAGCGGAATGGAATCCCCGGTGCGCCGCAGGGATTTTGGAAAATTCCGTGCCGCGAGTTCCTTGTGGAGGCGTGCGCGAATCGGGGACCGATCGTCGAGCACAGAATCCACCAGGATTTTTGGCATGCCTTCCTCCAGGAATGCCATCACTCCGCCGATGTGGCGGGAGTCTCCGTGGGTGAGAAGGATTCCGTAGGGGGCGCGGTGTCCGCGGCTGTGGAGCCAGCGTCGGATCACGGCCTCGGCCTGCCACGCCGAGCCGGTATCGAGCAGCCAGATCCGTCCATCCGTCTCGATGCCGGTGCAGGCACCGGCTCCGAAGTCGAACACCGTGACAGTCACGGGAGCCGGGGCGGGTGTGCCGACGTGAAGAAACGCGCCGGGGACGGCGGCCATGGCATGGACAATGGCTAGGAGCAATTTGCAGAGGACCCAATTGGTATTATTAAAAACCCCGGCCAGCGGCATCCAGAGCACCCCACCGAGCAGGGCCAATACAGCGGTCACCATCATGAGGAACGCTAGGGGAACAATGAGGAGATTTGCAGGCAGTGCGGCGAACGAGATGAGGTGAAAATACCACAGGGTGAGAGGCAATGAGCCGGCCCATGCCGCTACCGAGACCGCCATCAGGCCGCCGACTTCTTCAACGGCCATGGAACCCATCCTCTGCCGCCATGTCCACAAGGGTCGCGGCAAAAACGGATCCGGGTGAACGTATGCGCGCAGGAAATCATGGATCGGCCCTGCCAGGAGAAGGATCGCGGCCACGACGGTGAAGGAGAGCTGGAAGCCGGGGTTGAAGAGTTCGTTTGTCGATTGGACAAGGATGAGAAATCCAGCGGCGCAGAGCGAATTTAGCGGCACGGGATGTCGGGAAGACATGAGTCCGATGAGGAAAATGGCCGCCATCACGGCCGCCCGCAGGCTGCTGGGTTTCCATCCCGTGATCAACGCGTAGAAAAACAAAGCGGGGATGATCACGGCGACCGCCCAACGGCGTCCGACCCCGGCCATTTGCAGGGCCTGCCAGAGGATGAGTCCAATCATGCCGACATGCAATCCGCTGACGGAAAAGAGGTGAAATGTGCCGGTATTCCGGAACTCGCGCTGAAGGCTTTCCGGAAGATCGGAAGTGACTCCCAAAACAAGCCCTGCCAGAAAATCGCCCACCACGGGAGCTCCAGAAAGTCCGACCCGCAGCGTGCGCTCCATCCATTCCCGCGAGCGCGAGGCCATGCCCACGACCGAAAACCTTCCGACTCGGGTTTGAATCGTGAGGTCGGATGCGGACCCGGCCTCCAACTTGCAATGAACCCCATTGTGAGCCATCCATGCACGGGCATCAAATTCCCCTGGGTTCCTTGGCGGTGGGATGTGCGCAAGGCTTCCGACGATGCGGACGCGGTCTCCACGCGAGAGTGCGGATACCGGCATCACCACAGCCACTTTCGCAGCAGGAGCGAAGCGGCCCTCATCGCTCTCCAACGTCTCGGCCAGCAGAGTAAACCGGATGCGCGTCGCTCCGGAGGGCACGGGTTCCGAGACCACGAGCCCCTCCAAGGTGACCACCCGCGAACCCTCTCCCACCCAATCCGATAGCCGCTGGGCCATGGACTCCCGGCTCTGCCAGATCTGCGCACACGCAAATGCGCAGGCAACTCCCAAAAGAATTCCAGGCCCCCGCGCCATCAGCAGACCAAGAAGCACAAATCCCGCCGCCGCCATCGCAAACACCCATGCTGGCCACTCGACCCAACCGGCAAACACAATACCAAAAATGGCCGCCAGCAGGAGTCCTGCAAATGGCAGCCGCTTTTTGGAAAATCTCACGGCTGCCCGCTCCACGGCTCAGTTATTGAACGAGAACGGACTGTAGAGCGATTCGTCGAAAGCGGAGTTATACATGAAGTCCACGGCTGGAGGATTCTTCGCAAAGGGGGCCTCGCGTTGGTATTGTGGAGTGTTGAGATACCGGTCTTTCTGCATCTTTCCCGTCGGCGTCGAAGCGCAACCAATGATCCCAAACAGCACGAAACCAAACAAAACCAAGCGGGCGGGAAACGAATTCACCCGCAAGGTCATATCCGAGCATCCAGCCTATGGCAAAACCAATTTCTTCTGCGTGGAGGGCGCATCTCTGAAAAGTGCAATCGGCGATGGAAGGTCAGGGAGCATAGGCGTCCCGCCTGTGGGGAGTGGAGACTCCGCAGACAATAGCCAGTCACCAAACAGGCGAGACGCCTGTTCTCCCTGTTTGCACTTTTC
>JBBQRY010000285.1:0-3452 GCA_038214335.1 Chthoniobacterales bacterium | reverse complement strand
GCTGCAGCCGCCGACAAAGCTCCGCCTGCGAAATTCCAAACTCCTCCCGCAGCCTGCGCAGTTTCTTTCCCAACGCATTGAGAGAATCCTGATTCTCAGCCGACTTTCTTTGTGCCACCCCGTGGAGGCTAGCCGACATGTTGAATGGAGCCTCATTCCCATGCACCACAATCTTCCATCTGTTTCGCGGACGTGTCCCCCTCGGCGAATTGTGACGAAATCCCAGTTCTGCCCCGTATGAGCAATTTTTACTGCAACTACTGCGGGAATAAATATCCCAGCGTCCAAGCGCTGACGAACGGTTTTTGCTCACGGCACCCGGATGGGGTCAATAAGGGGAAGCACTCACCGGCGCTTTAATCAAATAAGCACACCACCAACGAATATGAATAAAGAAAAAGCAACTGAACTTGGAAAAAGCGCATTGAAAGCAACCGGACCGATAGTGAGAAACCTGCTTGGCTTGGCAGCAGCCGCAATTGCCACTAGTATCGCAGAATCTATCACAAAAAAGGTCGGAGGGGAAAATAAGAAAAAAGAAGAATAGCACCCAATATGCCCGCCTACGAATCCCACCTCCAAAGCCGGGGGTTGACGCAATACACGATTGACGGAGCGATTGATCCGGTCGAGTGGCGACGCCAATCGCTGAGAATGCTTTTTTATCTGAAGGAGAACTACGGATACCAAGACGAAGGGATCATGAGGATCGGGGACTATGCGTCCAAGTGGCTGAAAGATGGGAACAGAACTTATGTGCAGATCGTGACCTTGACCGAGGCGGTTTTTCAGGCTGTTGGGCGTGGCTCACTGTTGAGTCCTGAAGAAACTGCTGCGCTTTCGGGCACCGCAGACCTTCAAGCGACGCTGCGGAAGATTGCCGTTGTGAACATCAAAAAGCACTCTGGAGAGTCAACATCCAACGACACGGAGATCCGAAACGAATCTTATGCGAATGCCTCGCTGCTCCGCGATCAGGTAGCCGAATTGGCTCCCACGGTGATTGTGGCTGGCAGCACGGTCTGCTGGCATAGCCTTGTATGTGACGTAGGGCTGAGCAAGAAGTCCGAAGACGATCCCAAGGGAACCGCGACACTCGCGAATGGGATTGTGCTGTGTCACACCTATCATCCTTCGGCTCGATCCAGCGGGGCATTTGACATTTACGAAGTCCACGGTCTGATTTGCAGGAAACTTTCCCGCTGAATACTTCCTGGCTATGCAACGGCCCGTCCGTATTGGCGGGCGATGAACTTCTCAAACGCCTTCCGGGCAAGACCCGGCAGTTCTTTGGCTCCCGCCCGACATTCACCCGGTTTTGAATTGTCCCCAATCAATGTCCTCAACAGCGGGCCTCCTCCCGGATAAATTTAGGAATCCTCAGAGCACTAACATTTACTCCACACAAAATGCCAGAATTCGACATATCCGCTATTCGCGACCGAATCGCCGAAGTGTCCCGCCAAGAAATGGGGCTTTCCGAAGCGGTCGCACACGACATTGGTTTCCATATGACCGATTGGTTCGATGACTTCGAGGATTTTTCCCAATTTTGCGAGAACCCAGGCAAGTTGTCTGACAAGGAGGTGGGCAGGTTGCTCGGAACTTATCTCAATCACGTCCCGCATCATCTGGCCGCCGCCGCCAAACTCTATACAGGCTCGCCAGTCAGCGATGTTTTCGGCGTGGGTGCGACGGACGAAACACAATATGGACGACCGGTGCGCCTGAAGAGAAAAAAGGGAGGCTCCCGCGAATCACGCAAATGAACGCGAATATCAACAAAATGCGACAACAGGAGGATTCACTCTGCGGCTGAGTGATTTCTTCCTCATCATCTGCTGACTTTGTGATCCACATGAAACTGCGCTTCCTGCCCGGTCTGGGAGAGCCCACAGTATTCGTACCGCCCGCCCGCACGATGCAGAACCGCGCGCCGCAGCGGGACCGGCACCTTCACGCCGCAGCCGCTTGCGGGCACAACGCCCGGAGTTTGAGAAGAGACATCATCTCCACCAATCCCTCGGCTCCTTCCTCTCGGCAGGAGTGAGAGGTGTGCCTTGGTCCTGACGATCAAGCAACTCGGTCAGCCGATGCTGGACACCCACTTGAAGCCGGAACTTGCCTGGATCACAGGGCGTGTGAAGCTGGAGTTGGATGGTTTGAGCGGCAGGTTCCGTTTCAGGCGAAGGGGTTCAGCAAATGGACGCCCGTATTTTTGAAATCGGAAGTGTTTCTTGTGACGATGGTCAGTCCGTGCCGGTGAGCAATGGCGGCGATCTGGCTGTCGAGCGAGGGGATGACGATGCCGTCAGCGTCCCACTTGGCTTTCAGTTGTCCCCAGACATGAGCGGCACCCGTGTTGTAAGAGAGCACGCGGCCTTTCATGCAATGACAAAGGTTTTGCAGCCACTCTTGGAGACCGGATTTCCGGCGTCCGTCGGGGAGGGATTCGATCCCCCGCCTCAGCTCCCCGATCGTGATCGTGCTGATGTAGATCTCCCGCTCGTGTTCCCGCAACCACTCGACGACAGATGCGGATGGGCGGACTCTCGTCGGCTCGCTGAAGACATTGGTATCAACCAGAAAGCTCACAGCACGACAGGAGCGGAAGCGTCTTTTTCCCGTTCTGGAATTTTAAAAGCCGATGAACAGGCGAGAAGGAGATCCACCAGCCCGGTGTTGGGCGGACTGGAGATGCGCCGAAGCGTAATCGTGTCGTCGCCCTCGATGCCCACTTCAAAATCGTCGCCCGGCTCCAGGTGCAACTTCTGCCGAACGGGAACCGGAAGGACAACCTGGCCTTTTTGTGAGAGAACCGTGGTCATGGTAGGAAAATCCTACCGCCGGGATGGTGACTTGGCAAGTTTTTCTACGCGAAGCTCACGGTGCCAGCAAAGGAACTGTTCCATCCTGAAAAAACGATCTTCATGCGAAGGTTGCCATGTAGCCACAACAACGCTACATTCGGCCTATGACTAAATCAACAACCATTCGAGCCCGGATCGAACCATCGCTGAAATCCGAAGTGGAAGTCATCCTCGGCGAACTTGGTCTGACCGTGTCGGAAACAGTCCATTTGCTGTTCCGCCAAATCAAACTCCGCAAAGGGATACCGTTCGCGGTGGAAATTCCCAATGCACTCACAGCGAAAACGCTCAGGGATAGCAAGGCAGGGCGAAACGTGAAAACCTTCCAGACCAAAAAGGACCTCTACGCCGACCTCGGGTTGTGATCAGCAGGAGTTCCCAGTTTAAAAAGGACCTCAAGCGCATGGAACGCCGGGGGAAAGACCTCGACAAGCCATTGTCCCCAATCAATGTCCTGTTCCCCATGGTCCATGTGGGGCATCCTGCGCTCGATGAAAATCACCGCTCTCGATTTTGAAACCGCCAATTACTCGCACGCCAGCATCTGCGCTGCCGGGATTGCGGTCTTTGTAGATGGCGAGC
>JBBQRY010000284.1:0-3473 GCA_038214335.1 Chthoniobacterales bacterium | reverse complement strand
CCGACAGCAGCGGGGGTTGTGATTGGAGGTGTGCTCATGAGAGAAGAATCGGGCGGTTGTCGTTGCGAAGGGTGGGCCAGGTCTGCGCTTGTTTCTCCGGCTCGCCTTCCATTTTTCTGCTGGAATTTAATCCGGTGAAGTCCATGGCATACACCAAGCATATCGCGTGCCACCTTTTCTTATGACATGTGTAACATGCCTAACCACAGTTCAATATGAAAATGAAAACGCCGCCCGTTTCTGAACGGCAGCCCCGAAGGAACCGAAGAATTTTGTTGTTGGCAGAATTTGCCGGGAGGAGGAGCGGCTGCCGGTTTGTTCGGATTTTGCCCGCGGGTCACGCGAACCATTCTGGGGAAAGCAGTTTTAACCACGGATTACACGGATCTCACTGATATGGAGGGATTTGGGACGCAAGCCCTGTTCACCCGGAAGGTGAATCGCAAAGCGCAGACAGATTGTCATAACTGCATCTATCCGTGTTATCTGTGTAATCCGTGGTTAATTCTTCTGCCGGATTTAGGATTATTCCGTCGCCTCGAAAGGAGGGGACTGTGCGCTGCGGAATTTGGGGGCGAGGATCGGGTAGAGCTTGGTGCCCACAGAAACCAGCCACTCGATGTGACGGGCGTGCCATTCCGCCGATTCCTTCAAGGAGTTCAAGCTGATTTCCCGTGGGCTGGAAGGGGCCTTCGCAGGGTCCGCTGCGGGAATGGTGGCGTTGGCGATATAGCGGTAGGTCTCCAAGGCGCGCCGGGGTTCTTTGAGGCGCTCGAAACAGAGGCCGATCTGGTAAATGACCGCCAGCTTCCATGCCGGGTCGTTGCTGAGATTGGCGAGGGTTTGGTAAATGTGGAGGGCGCGGAGATATTCCCCACGCGCGTAGAGCACATTCGCCAGATCGTTGCCGGCTTTCATTTTCCAGGAGTTGGCAAGAACCAGGTCGCCTCCGGTTTCTGTCTTGGCGGCGCGCAGGATGTCGAGGGTTACCTGGATGGCTTCGTCCTGGCGCCCGGAGGCATCAAGGGATTGCACGATGAGCCGGTGACAATCGCCGACGAGCGCACTGGTGGGGAACTCGGCCAAAAATTGTTTCCCGGCATCGATGGCCGCATCGTATTCCTTGGTGCGAAACAGCAGCTCGGCGGCTCGAAACAGAACGAAAGCCTGATCTTCGGGAGACAAATCCAGCAATTTGAGACGGGAATAGATCCCGGCGGCTTTCACGTATTGTCCGGACTCGAAGTGGGCGTTGCCAATTTTAAGCATGGCCTCGCGGGCATTATTTTCTCCGTCTTTCCCGCTGCCTGCGCGGATGGATGAGGAGAGGACTTGATAGAGGCAGCTCAGAGATCGTTCCTCCGCTCCGATCTGCCCGTAAATATCGGCCAAGCGCAGGTAAATGGAGGGGGCACGGGGCGAGGACGGCTCAAGGGCGAGATAGTTTTCGTAAACGACAGCGGCTTTGATGATGTTGATTTTTTTCTCGTCCAAATAGGTGGCAAATTCCAAGAGTGCCCGACCCTGCAAATCGGAAGGAATCGGCAGCGCTAAGATTTGCCGGTAAGAGGATTCGATTTCACGCGGCTCGTTGATGGAAGTCGCCTTGCCAATCCGTTCGAAGATTTCTTCGGCACGCTGGCGATGCCTATCCTGTTCCAGTGCTGCGGAATCGGAGGGAGGCCATGACGGCGGAAGGGCTTCCCCCACGGGCGATTCCTCAGGTTGAGAACTCACAACGGCCTCCGCCGCGGGTTCGGACGTCGCAGCGGGTTCGGGTTCTGAAAACGCAGGGATTCCCGGAACGATCCCGAAAACGGCGATTTTGGTTGTAGAGGAATTCTGAAGGAATTTCTCTATCGTGAGATCCGGGAATAGTTGACGGGTTTCGGCCCTTTTGAAAAAGGGGATGGTTGGAGCGGGCTGCAAAAGTGCCGACATCGCGGGGCCGGGTTGCGGCGAAGGGTCTTGCTGTTTGGGGGAGGCCTCTGCGAGTGCGCCCGTCAGACAAGCTAAGATTCCCAGAATGCTTGCAGGGGAGATGCCGGAAAAATGGTGCGAGCTGGCCATTGCGGGAAGGCTCACTTGACTTCTTGATACGTCGCGGTGCTGACCGTCGTGGAAGGTGGCGGAGAGGGGGGGACGAAGAGGGAACCGAAGAGCTCACCTAAAGGGGAGGGTTGCCCTGGGGTTGGAGCAAAAAATCCATCAGCTTCTGCGGGCACGGTAGAGACGACCAGAGGAGAGGCCGAAGATCTGAGGGTTGGTGCCGGAGGCGGTGGCGGCTGCCCCTCGGAGGCGAGGGAGGAATCTTTGATGACGGCAGGCAGGCGCGGAGGGTTGCGCGGCACGGTGCCGCCTGCGGCCAGGCGCATGGGGCCGCCCACCGGGGTCGTGCCAACATTCGAGTAAAGCTCCGAGGGGAGTGCTGCGGGCTTGGTCGCGCAGCCGCCAGCCCCTAGTAAACAGACGCCAAGGAGGCCGGACAGGGTGCGCATCGGAAGGGTGAATCGTGGCGGTTTCATCGGATTATTCGGAGGAGGATTGGGGCGGATTCCCGTTGTCGGAATGGTGCAGCCGCCCCAAAAGCTTGATCAGGCTCCTTCTCTTTGTTGCCCCTTTGGTGTGTGATGAGGCTTGAAGGTTCAGCGATTTCATTTTCTCGTAAACCTCTTCGCGGTAAATGGCGATCTCGGCAGGAGCTTGAATGCCGATTTTCACCACGTCGGAGTCTATCCGCTTGATGGTGATGAAAATATCTTCACCGATCCGGATGGTTTCGCCACTTTTGCGGGAGAGGGTGAGCATGAATCTATGGGCGTGGGGTGACGGTGATTCCGGGGTCAGAGCGAATGGATGTCGAGCAGGTGTTCGGCCGAGTAGCTGCTGCAATTCTCCAGCAGGATCTGCTTCCCCATCCCGGTTTCGCGGTTGAAAAGGATCGGTGCCATCAAGTTGGCGGTGATGTTTGGAGGGTCGATGGATGCAACGATGACGACATTCAAAATGAGCGGAGTCTGCCCGGAAGCCGAGAGTCCGAGCTTTTCCGCATCGGCGTCCGGGACTTCCAGATTGTATTCCGTGAGCACTTTGAACGGGTCCACCATCAGAAAGTCCAGCCCTTCCTCACCCAGATGTCGAAGTACCACGAACGGGGTAATTTCCGGATCTGTGATGAGCTGGAAGCTGGTGAATTGCGGCAGGCCGATCAGGCCGGAAGGGAGAGTGACCTCGGCTTTTTCCGCCGCGGGTTTTTCTTGGAGTTTTGTCGTGGTATGAAGGTGCATGGTAGGTGAGAAGTGGACCGATCGCGCTGCGACCGCCAGGAGTGGCGGCCGCCGCGAGCATCGGTCAGGGGGTTTCCTGGATGTCGAGTTGATGGTCAACCACGTAGCTGCCGGAGTTTTCCAGCAGGATCTGTTTTCCAATCCCGGTCTGGCGGTTGATGATGAGCGGTGACTGCAAGTTGGCAG
>JBBQRY010000283.1:0-3483 GCA_038214335.1 Chthoniobacterales bacterium | reverse complement strand
TAAAATGCGGACAAAAAGTGCGGCAGGTGCCGGTTGAAAAGTGAGAAACCTGCGGTGAAGATCAGAGAGGATTGAGAGCCTCTGGTCAAGTGCGTGTGAGGACGACGGATTTCTCTCCCGACTTTGAAGCTCAGTGCAGTGACCGCTCCGGTGTCCCAGTTGCGAACCGCTGTCAGCACCAAATCAGGACGGCGACACGAACCACAACCGCAGATCAATCGGAATAATCCCGCCCGCAGTCGCTTTATGAGGTTTCCCGAGGGAAAAACAGGGAGCCGGCACTCGGATTCGAACCGAGGACCGACGGTTTACAAAACCGTTGCTCTACCACTGAGCTATGCCGGCGTGTTGAAAAGGGTTAGCTTTTCGCTGGGGCCTTCTTTTTCTTGGAAGGGCGAACGATGACATACGAGCCTTTGGCACCGGGGATGGCACCGCTGACGATGATGACACCTTCTTCGCTGCGCACCTGAAGGATGCGAAGGTTTTGGAGGGTCACACGCTCGTCACCCATGTGACCGGGCATGCCCATGTTTTTCCAAACCCGACCGGGGGTCGAGCGGTTGCCGATGGCGCCGTTCCGGCGGTGCATCGTGGAACCGTGCGTCATGGGCTGGCCATGGAAATTGTGCCTTTTGATCGTGCCTTGGAAGCCTTTGCCTTTCGACTGGCCAATCACATCGACGAACTGTCCGGCCTCGAAGACCGTGACGGCGACGTCGGCGGATTCTGGCGCGGTTTCCCCTTCGGCGAGACGGAACTCCCGAACGAAACGCTTGGCGGTCGAAGAAGTTTTTCCAAAATGTCCCGTTTGCGCCTTGGTGACGCGCTGAGGCTTTTGATCGTCATACCCGATCTGCACGGCTTGGTAGCCGTCTTTTTCGGTGGATTTGGTTTGAAGTATGCGATTGCCCCCGGCTTCGATAACGGTGGCAGGCGTGATGCGACCCTTTTCGTCATAGACGCGGGTCATTCCTAGTTTTTTTCCGAGAAGTCCAATACTCATAGCGGTCAGATTTTGATGGTGATGTCCACTCCGGCGGGGAGGTTGAGTTTACGAAGTTCATCGACGGTTTTAGCCGTGGGGTCGACGATGTCGAGAAGCCGCTTGTGGGTGCGAATCTCGAACTGCTCCATGGATTTTTTATCCACGTGCGGGGAGCGGTTGACGGTGAATTTCTCGATGCGCGTGGGAAGGGGGATGGGCCCGGTGACTTTGGACCCTGTGCGCTTGGCGGTTTCCACAATCTCGTGCGCGGAGGCATCAAGGATGCGGTAATCGAATCCTTTGAGTCGGATTCGTATCTTTTGTGCGGATGGTGCTGACATAAAATAAAGAACAGTTTGGTGATTCCCGGCAGTGTGCGGGGAGGCAAAAGACTACGGGACCGCGACAAGGAGGCAAGGACTTTTTTAGAGATTTTTTTTATTTGGAGAGCCAGCGGATGCCATCAGGCTCAAACAGGCCCGCCAGCACCCGGACTTTGCCCTCTTCGATGACCGCTCGTGCGCCGAGTGGCAAATGGCATCCGCCTCCGAGCGACTGAAGCAAAGCGCGCTCGGCATCGACACAGCGGGCGGTGGGTTCGTGGTGGATCGCTCGAAGGAGCTCGCGCGTGGGCAGATCGTCCGCTCGGCACTCAATGGCGACCGCCCCCTGACCCGGCGCTGGCAGCATTTCGGAAATACAGGTCACGGCAAGTCCCGACGGCACAACATCTTTTCCAAGGCGCACGAGGGCGGCACTGGCAACGATGAGGGCGTCGAGGGATTCGGATTCCAGCACTTTGCGCAGGCGGGTGGGCACATTGCCCCGGATTTCGGACACCTGCAAATCCGGGCGCAGGAGGAGAAGCTGATTCCGGCGACGCAGACTCGAAGTGGCGACCGTGGCACCGGGAGGAAGCCCCTGCCATCCGCCGGGATGCTTCGAGGCGAGGGCGTCCGAGAGGTCGGCGCGCTCCAGGATGGCGGCAACGAGGAGCCCTTCCGGTTGCTCGGTCGGCAGATCCTTGAGGCTGTGAACGGCGGCATCAATCGTTCCTGCGAGCAGGGCCTCTTCGAGTTCCTTGGTGAAGAGTCCTTTGTCGAGCGAGCCGGGAGCCGAGAGGCTGACATCCAACCGGCGGTCGCCGGTTGTGCGAATGATAGTTTCCGTGATTTCGATGCCGGGGTGAGCGGTGGTGAGCTGCGCGGCGGCATCGCGGGTTTGGACGAGGGCCAGTTCGCTGCCGCGTGTGCCAAGGGAGATTGTTTTCATGTGGGGTAGTTCATGTGGTTGCGCATCCAGCCAATGAACTCGGCGACGTGTCCGTCGATCATGGATTCGCAGCGCACGACTTCAGCGCGGCGGACATTGAGGGACTCGCGGGCAATTTGTTCCAGCGAGTCGATGTCGAAAAGATAGACATTGTCGAGGTCGTTCACGGCGGATTCCACATCGCGCGGCACGGCAAGGTCGATAATAAAAAGCGGTCGGTCTTCGCGCGATGCGAGAAGGGGCTCCAAGGCGGATCGCGTGACGATTGGACGCGGGGCAGCGGTCGAGCAGATCAGGATATCGACAGGGCTGAAGACGTTCTGCCAGTTGTCGAAATGCACGGCCATGCCGCCAATTTCCTCGGCAAGTTCCGCCGCGCGGTCAAACGTGCGATTGGCAACAATCACGGTGCCCGCACCCCGCGAGACCAGGCTGCGGGCGGTTTTTCCGCTGGTTTCTCCCGCGCCAAGAATCATCACCGTGCGCCCGGTGAGATCCCCAAAGATTTTGCCGGCGAGATCGACGGCAACCGAGCCGACGGAGGTGGATCCGCGCGTGATCCGGGTTTCGCTGCGCACCTGTTTGGCGACCCGAAAGGCGTGTTGGAACAATTTATTGAGATGGCGGGTGGTGGCTCCGTGTTCGCAGGCGGCGGCGTAGGCTTGTTTGATTTGTCCGAGAATTTCCGTCTCTCCCAGCACCATGCTGTCGAGTCCGCTGGCTACCCGGAAAAGATGCCGGACGCTCGCAGGCGAATCGTGCGTGTAAAGGGCGGCCTCCCCCACCCCGCAACGTTCCCGGAGGTAATTCCGCAGGCCATCCAGCACCCGAAGCGGACACACACTGGCGGTGTAGTATTCCACGCGGTTGCAGGTGGAAACGATCACCGCCCCAGCGAGTCCGTCAATCTCCCGGATCTTCGCCAGCGTCGGTTCGAGGTCCTCCGACGAAACCGCAAGTTTTTCTCGGATGTCCACAGTGGCGCTCCGGTGGCTGATTCCCGCGCACACGATATTCATTGCGGCGCGGACAGATATTGGATGGCCGGCAGGGTCAGCAGGGCCACCACAAAGACGACGATGGATGCCACGGCAATGCGTTTCGTTGGAAGTCGATGGACGCGCCGCAGCAGCAGGATGGCTCCATACGCCGCCCAGATGGCTGCCGACCCCCAGAACTTCAGGCTATTGACGGCAAGGCCGCTGATAAAACCCGCCGCAAAT
>JBBQRY010000282.1:0-3487 GCA_038214335.1 Chthoniobacterales bacterium | reverse complement strand
AGTTGCCCCGTGCCGTCGAGGTGATAAATGGAATGATCTAGATAGCTGGTGACGCGGGCTAGGTCGGGCAGTACGAATTCCTCAAACATCTCCTTGGAAATCATGACGGCGGCGTCGCATTGGACGGCTTCAAACCGGGTCCGGCTCGGAGATTCAAACCAGGCGGCGTTTTCGCCGTAACCGAGGCCTTCGAGCAGTTGGAAATAATGATCGTGCGTGGCGATGTAAACCTCGGCGGTCGCTGCGCACCAGGCGCGGACTTCCCCCGGGCGTTCCATGAGGTCGAAGCAGAGATTTTCTCCACCCCGAAAAAGCGAGAGCGCGGTAAGCGGGTCCACGCCGAGCACCGGCGGGTTGATGTGGCCGCGCCGTCCAATCGCCTGCACCATCGTGCGGACGCATTCGTCCATGCGGACAATCAGCGGATGGCCGGCATCGAAGCGTGGGAGCGGCTGGTCGAGAACATCCGGCCACTCGTGAACCCACGCCGTGCCGCTTTCCCAGGAGTGCGTGCCACCCAGCAGATCGGTGATGAAAGAAATATTGGAGCCGTATTGCACCGAGCCTTTGGGCAGCGTTTCGCCCAGCCAGAGGACGGATTCCAGTTCCTGGACCGCATTGTGCGCGTGCCATTCGGGCAGCAGCTGTTTCTCGTGATTCGTGAGTTTGTCGCCGCCGGGAAACGGCTTGGGCGAATGGGCGGGATTGCGGACCGTGATGGCAAGCGCGGGCCGGCCAAGACTTTTGCCCGACCAAAAGGCATCCAGTCGGCGGCGCGCATCCGCCTCGTCCGCCTTGAGTGAATAGGATAGGGTGTTCATAAGATTTTACTTTTGCAGCGCCGTTCGGCTTCCATTGGGTGGGACTCGTGCCGACAGGGATGCAGAGGCTGCGCCTTGTGAGGCGCAGCGGGATGAAATTTTGGCAAAAGCACACATGGCGGATCAATGTGACGGCTTCAGACCTGCGGGACGCTGGTTAAAGTTCGCCTCGCCCGTCACAACGTAAACCATCGGACGATCCACAATGGGAAGATTATCGTTCCCGAAAGTGCCATTGGCATCCACGTATTGCATGAAGAACGCGCGGCGCGGCTTGTCCGTGTGGTTTAGCTTGGAGCGGTGCAGCGTGAGGCCGGTGAACGCCACGCCTTCCCCGGCTTTCATGATGGCGGGGATGCCGTCGCCTTCGACCGGAACTTCCAGATGCCAGTTGTCGGCGGATTTTTTCTTATGTGGCAAAATACCATTTTTGTGTGACTTTGGCGCGATCCATACGCAGCCGTTTTCCTCGTCCACATCATCCAACGGAATCCAGATGGTCATGTTGTTTTCGGGAAGGATCTTGGCGTAGCCGTTGTCTTGATGCCACGGGAACCCGGTCTTCCCGAGGCTGCTGCTGGAACAATCCAAGGATTACGAAATGTGGATTGTAGTTTTCCGGCCGAAACTGGTGCGGGCGACCGCCAAAAATGCAGCGTGCCAGGTGCTCAAGCAGACCAAGCCGAAAGGTGAATTTTGCAAAGTCCTGGGTGAAGCTCCGGCGGCCAGATTGGCAACTCTGGCTGCGGAATTGTGCGATACGATGGACGATCCGCCGCGTTTTAGCGCTGGTTTGGGGTATCTGCTCTTGAGCGCCTGGGCGGAGCATCGGCAGTCGGCTGGAATCATCCTGGGAAAAGAAGTGCATCCGGCCGTTGAACGCGCGGCCGCTGCGCTGAGGGAAGATCCGACTCTGGATGTGGGCGCGGTCGCGCGCCGGGCGGGCTTGAGCGCTTCGCGTCTGGGGTTTTTGTTCCAGAAACAGACCGGACTGTCCTTGGTGGACTTTCGACATCGCCAGGGGCTGGAGCGTTTCTGGGTCTGCTATGGCGATGGAAAAAGGCGCACCTTGATGGAGGCAGCGCTCGAGCCGGGCTTTGGCAGCTATGCCCAGTTTTATCGCATTCATCGCCGCCTCACCGGACGCTCGCCATCGGGTCGCTGAGTCGGTCATCCTGCCGGACCGGGGACCGGCGGTTTAGTTTTTGCTCAATGATACGAATTATTTCCTAGTTCTTTAACGGCAACGCCGGATGGAGAGTGGTTATCTGTCCTCACACCAGAAACTTACATGAAACTGACGCCGTCTTGCAATCCCCGCATATGAAATATTCGCGGCTAGGGGCCAACCAGTCACCCCTTGAGCAGGATAACGCGGAAGATTTGTTTCCGATTGCCGATCTCCCCCAATCCGGGCGAAGGTCCAATTATGATGCCCGCTCTTCGAACTATTTTTCTTGTGCCGTGTTGCGTAATCCTGATGGGACTTGGGGCAATGTCCGTGAAGGCGGAATCGCAGAGTGCCACGTCCGGCTCGTCGGAGGCCATGCAAACCCTGTTTGACGAAGGGGCCGGGGGCGACTGGAAAATCCGCAATCATGTGGGCATCGAAAGAATGAGTTCCGAGAACTTTCCCACCCATGCGAACAGCGACGTCTCGATTCAATCCTCAGGATCGATTGGGGTGCGCTTGGATACCCTGGGCTCGGCGGTAACCGTTCAGGAAGGAACTCAGTTCTTGGATCTTTACCTTTATTGGAACGGACCAGAGCCAGTGAATCTGGATGAGATTTTCCTGCGTTTCGAAGAGGCCCAACCACTTCGCCTGAACACACATCGCAAAGGATTTTATGTGAACGGAGACGACGCGGGAAAGGGGAGAATCGAACTGCCCTCCAAACAATGGGTGAATATTCAAATCGATATGGGACTCGACCGGATGGGGGCGCAACTCAACTCGATCAGCATTCAAGCTCAGGAGCCGGATCAGCTTTTTGTTGATGACATTACGATCCGCTCGGGACTGCATTCCGTCCCCTGATTGAGCGAACACTCGATGGACCGAAATGGGTCGCCTGCTTATCTCCTCCTGCCCTAGCAAAAACATTCTTCTAAGACGCAAGGATACCTTGGAATCCTGGATCCTGCTGGAGCATTTCAAACACCTGTCTAAAAATCCCTTTATGCATCCAAAAATGTTTATCTTCACCCTGAGTCGCACGTCTCTTGGCCTTATTTTCGGCGCGTTTGCGCTCATGATCTTTGGTTCGACCCAATCGGCATCGGGGGTGTCGCTGGATTCTCCAGGGCTGAAGGGGGAGATGATGTATGAGGTGGATTTTTCCAAGGCGGATGTGCCTTTCGGGAAAGACCGCGAGAACAAGGGAAGCTCGGTCAAAGGAATTGCCCCGAAGGATTGGGACTTCACGAGCACGGCCAGCTTTCCTAACAACATGACTGTGACCGTGATGCCCGATGACGGGGAGACCCAAAGCAGCTTCCTGCGTCTGGACTCGAAGGTGACCGAGCCCCACAACCGGTTCATCATGCGCTTCGTGCTCAATAAGGTGGTGCCGGTGGTCAAAGAGGCGAGCATGGTGCGGTTCAAGATGCGTCTTCGCGGCACTCCCGGCGTGCGGATCCGGTTTGGCATGCGCGGCTTCAAG
>JBBQRY010000281.1:0-3490 GCA_038214335.1 Chthoniobacterales bacterium | reverse complement strand
ATTTGCCACCAAGGCGCTCATTGGATTTCCCGAGGCGGCGGCCCTGCTTCGCGGCACCACCTGCGTGGTCACCGGAACTCCCGTGCGACGCAATCTCGGATTTCCGCTAGACCGCGCAAAAGCCCGGCAGGCCTTCCGGCTCGATCCCGACCGCAAGACCCTGCTGGTGACCGGGGGAAGCCAGGGCGCGGCTGGTATCAACCAGTTGCTCTTCAAAGCTGCTCCGCTCCTGCGCGGGGCGGGGATCCAGGTGATTCACC
This sequence comes from Chthoniobacterales bacterium, assembly GCA_038214335.1. Lineage (GTDB taxonomy): Bacteria > Verrucomicrobiota > Verrucomicrobiia > Chthoniobacterales > Terrimicrobiaceae > QYQL01. The sequence goes on along the minus strand of JBBQRY010000281.1, from coordinate 3,230 downwards.
TCACGGGCGACCGCGATGACCGCCTTGCCGCCGCAAACTACCAGCGCGACGAAATCCCGCATTACGTCTCAGCCTTTCATCACAGCATGGAAGAGGCGTATTCCGCGGCGGATGTTGTAGTATCGCGGGCGGGTGCATCGAGCCTGAGCGAGATTTCGCAATTCGCACTGCCCTCCATCCTGATCCCCTATCCGTTTGCGACGGACGACCACCAATCCGCCAACGCCCGGATCTACGTGCAGGCGGGCGCAGCCGAGTTGCTGAATGAGAGGGAGACGGCCCCCGAGGTGCTTGCGGCCATGATTTCTAACCTGCTGCATGATGACCAGCGGCGAGAGCGCATGGCGGTTGCCGCGAAGGCGATCCCGCCTGCCGCTGCCGCCGAGAATGTCGCCACCGAACTGGAAACGGCCGTGAGGGAGGCTGCACGATGACGCTTTCGGAACTCCAAGAAAAACTCACTGGTCCTGCCTCCCGGCGTGTGCATCTCATCGGGGTTGCGGGTTCCGGCATGAGCGGCATAGCAGCGCTGCTGCTCGCGCTCGGACATCAGGTCAGCGGCTCGGACAAGGTGGCGACGGTCGAAGTCGATCGCCTTCAAAAAAAGGGCCTGCACTTTTTTGGAGTTCAGAGTGCTGAGAGTGTTCAGGATGCGGAGATCGTGATCTTTTCGTCGGCGATCAAGGCGGGCAATCCGGCCTTTGATGAAGCGAGGCGGCTGGGGCTTCCGATGGTGCGGCGTGCGGATGCGCTCGCGGCCGTGATGGCGGCCAAGAAGGGAATTGTGGTGTGCGGAATGCACGGCAAGACGACGACTTCCGCCATGGCGGCGCATGTGATGCGGTCCGGCGGACTCAAGCCCTCGCATTATGTGGGCGCGGAAATCCCGATCCTGGGATCGAATGCGCGCTGGGATTCGGAGGGAGAATACTTTGTGGCCGAAGGCGACGAAAGCGATGGAACCCTCATCAACTACCATCCTGTTCATGCCATCGTGCTCAACATTGAGCCCGAGCATCTCGACTTTTACAAGGACCTCGCAGCGATTGATGCCGTCTATGCTAAGCTGGTGGCGCAGACGGAGGGGAATATTTTCTATTGCGGCGATGACGAGGGTGCGAACCGGGTCTGCGGGGTGCATCCGCACGGGATCAGCTATGGCCACGCAGAGACCTGCCGGTATCGGCTCAACGGACTCCGCACAGAAAATTTCCGGTCGATGTTTTCGGTGACGCGCGGCGGCGATCCACTAGGCACAATCACTCTCAATATTCCAGGCGCCCACAATGCGGTGAATGCTCTGGCCGTCGTGGCACTGGCTACGGAGCTGGGGATTCCCTTCGACCAGATCGCAGTTGCCTTGGAAAATTTCCGGGGTGCGCGACGTCGGTTCGAGATCCGCTACGAATCCGATCGGCATCTGCTCGTGGACGACTACGGACACCATCCGACCGAGATCGCAGCTACGCTGGCGACCGCGCGGACGGGCGGATGGAAACGCGTGATTGCGATGTTCCAGCCTCATCGGTTTTCCCGCACCCTCGCGCTTCGGGATGCCTTTGGCGGGGCTTTTTGGGATGCCGACCATGTCTTTGTGAGCGACATCTACGCGGCCAGCGAAAAACCCATTCCAGGCGTCTCGGGGGCGACGATTGTCGAGGCCCTGCACGAGCGGGGACATCCTTCGGCCGAACATGTGCCGGATGTGGCATTGATCCATCGGTCGGCGGCCTGCGTGCTCCAGGATGGCGACCTGATCATTAGTCTTGGCGCGGGGAATATCCACGAAGCGGGTGCCCGACTGGCTTCGGATCTTGAACTCCGCGAAAAGCTTCTTGGGGTCATGCGTGGCGGCACGATCAAGCTCCATGAGCCGCTCTCCCGGCACACGACGATGCGGGTCGGTGGTCCGGCCCAGTTCTGGGCCGAGCCCGAAACCGAAGAAGGATTTGCCGACCTTGTGAAGTATTGTTGTGATGAGGCCGTGCCGCTCATGGTGATGGGCCGAGGGTCGAACTTGCTCGTGCGTGATGGCGGAATTCCCGGCGTTGTCGTGCATCTCGCGCGCGGCGAATTCCTGCGTCATGAAGTGGAGGGCAACGAGATCACGACGGGAGTCGGCGTGAAACTCAAGCAGCTCAGCGCTCTCGCCCGCAACGCCGGACTTTCCGGATTTGAATGGATGGAAGGCATCCCCGGCAATGTCGGCGGCGGCCTTCGCATGAATGCCGGCGCGATGGGCGCACAGACGTTTGACCAAGTCGTCAAAGTCCGCTTCTGTGATCAGGACGGAAATATTTTTTCCAGATCGCCGGAGGAAATTGAAATCCACTACCGGAGTGTGCCGATGCTCCGGGAAAATTATGCGCTCTCCGCCGTGCTGCGCGGCGAGCCTGCAGCACGGGAAGAAATCGATCGTCGTATTGAGGACTCGGTGGCCAAGCGTCGCGCCTCCCAACCCGTGGCCGCCAGCGCGGGCTGCATCTTTAAGAATCCCGGCCCGATTCCAGCCGGACGCCTTGTCGAGGAACTGGGTTTCAAAAATTTTGCAGTGGGTCACGCGAGGGTTTCCGAGGTTCATGCCAATTTTATAGTGAACGATGGCGGTGCATCCGCCGAGGAGGTGCTGATGCTCATTGAGGAAATCAAGGCGGCAGCGGAACGCGAGCGCGGGATCACGCTCGAAACGGAAGTGCAAATTGTAGGAGTCGACACATGAAACCAATCCACCAGGGGGTTCTGAAAAACTTGTCGGTCGCTGTTCTGATGGGCGGTCCCGGAAAAGAACGCGATGTTTCGCTGCGTTCGGGTGCGGCGGTGGCCCGGGCAGTTGCCGCCTGTGGCGCGAAGGTCACGGCCATCGATGTGCCGGGAACCCATCTGGACATCCCCGCTGGCACGGATCTCGTTTTTAATATGATCCATGGCACGTTTGGGGAGGATGGCGACCTACAGGCGATCCTTGAGGACCGTGGGATTCCGTTCACCGGCGAAAGCTCGCGGGGGAGCCGGATGGCGTTTGATAAAATTGAGACCAAGGCCGCCTTCGACCGGGCTGGGGTGCCGACATCCGCATGGACCGTCGTTCATCGCTCATCGTCTCTGGAATTTTCCCTTCCTTGCGTCATCAAAGCCCCACGTCAGGGTTCCAGCGTGGGTGTCCACATCATTCATGCAGCCAGCGAAATCCCTGCCGCCCTTGCGGATTGCTTCCAGTATGGCGACCGCGT
>JBBQRY010000280.1:0-3506 GCA_038214335.1 Chthoniobacterales bacterium | reverse complement strand
TGTTGGCGGAATACGATCCTTCGCCGATGAGCAGGTCATCTTTTCCATCCCGATTCCAATCCCACACGGCCGGCGCAAAGACGTTGCCCCATTTCGTCAAGGAATCCTTCATCGTCGGCACAATCACCGAAGCGATGCTCTTAGGTTGCCGGAAATCCGGCTTCACCCCCGAACCATTGTTCGGGATGAGCATGATCTCACCGAGGTAATTTCCCAAGAAGATATCCATTTTCCCCGAGCGGCTGGCATCGCTTAAAAAAATCCGTGCACCCTGCCGGGCATTGCCATCTTTGATCCCCTGAAGGCTCGCGTCATCCGGACGAATCCTCGAAAGGAACAACTCGGCCAGCTCCCCCACCCCAAATTTCGGAGCCTCTTTGGTGCCTTCGTTGAAATAGATGCGAAGATACCCGAGCACATCCATGGAAGCGATATCCAGAAGTCCGTCTCCGTTCATGTCCGCGACGGACACCGAAATCGGCATGCTGGTGTCGGCAATCGTCCCGCTCGTTGTCAGGACAGGTAATGCGCCGCGGTTCCCCATGAGAGATCCCGAGGTGTCCACTCCATCCCAAAGGTCATCGCGCCGGAATCCGGCCTCAAAAGAGCCGTTTCCAATCATGTTTTTTGGGGCGGCGGCACTGGGGATTTGCGCCAGAATAACATCCGGAAAAGCCACGCAGAGTCCAATGGTGAGGAGTGAGAGCAGGGAGATACGCATGCGAAACCCCAATCATATGGACGCTCAGCCGCACAAAATCAAGCAAACCTGCTTAAAAACCCGCAAAATCCCAAATTTTGAAGAAATTCCGTCCGGTCGCCGATTATTCGTCGCGAAGTCCCCGAAGGAACGATAAACAGGCAGGATGAACGATTCTGAGCGGTCCGGCGAAGGACCGCGATCCCTGCTTTTGATCAAACCTGGTTCGATGGGCGACGTGATTCATGCGTTGCCCGTGGCCTCCGCCATCCATCGTGCCTGGCCCGAGACCCAGCTCACGTGGGTGATCGATCCGCGCTGGGCTCCGCTGCTCGAAGGGAATCCGTCCGTGGCGGTCGCACTCCCCTTTCCCCGGCAGAAATTCCAAGGTCCGGTGGGCTGGGTGCGAGCCGTCCGCTGGTTTGCGAGGTTGCGCAAAGTGCGTCCGGAATGGGTTGTGGACCTGCAAGGCCTGCTGCGAAGCGGACTCATGGCATTCGCCAGCCGGGGACGGACGGTGATCGGGTTGTCCGATGCGCGGGAAGGCGCGAGATTTTTTCACCACCGGCGGGTGCTTACGGTGCCGGACGAACATGCGGTGTTGCGGTATCTGCGGTGTCTGCCGCCGCTGGGGATCACGAAACCGGGGTCGCCCGCGTTTCCGCTGCCGCCCGGAACCGGAGATCTCGTGCCTGCGGACTGCGTGGTCTTGCATCCGTTTGCGCGGGGAATGGGAAAATCTCTCGAGGCGGAGGCGATTCTGGCCATGGTCCGGGAGTTCCAAACCCGATGCCGAAATCCGCTGGTCGTTGTCGGTTTTGGAAAGGTGCCGGAAATCCCGGGCGTGTTGGATCTCACCGGACGCACTTCCCTGCACGAACTCATTGGGATTTTTCGGAAAGCGCGCTACGTGGTGAGTGTGGATAGCGGCCCGATGCATCTTGCTGCGGCACTCGGGGTTCCTTTGTTGGGAATTCATACATGGAGCGATCCCCGCTTGGTGGGCCCCTTCCGCCACGATGCGGCGATCTGGCAGGGGGGCGAGATCCGCAGGCAGGATTTCCGTCCGCCCCGCCTTGAGAAACCGTTCACCTGCGAATCCGCCCGCGAGGTCGCCCGGTTTGTTGCCACTCAAATTGGCTGAATCTCGTGTCGGGCTGAATCTCGTTGCTTTCGTGCTGCCCACCCTGTAACCGATGGGAAGTGATTGCCATTCCCGAGACTCCTCAACGCGCCCGCCCGCTGACGCCGATCGTGGCCATCGGTCTGGCCATGGCCCTTGGGCTGTTCGTGTGCCAGCCCCTTGATGCCCAGCAGCAGTCCACAAGGACCCCGAAAAAACAGAAGCCAGCCTCCGAACTCATCAAAAAACAGGCGCCGCCAAAAGTCAGCCCCCGCGTACTGGAGCAGGCCACCCCGGAAAACCTCAGCGTGTATATTTCTCTCGACCGCCAGCGAGCGTATCTGAAGGTCGGGGACGAAATCGGCATCGATACCCCGATTTCCAGCGGGAAACGCGCGGGCATGACTCCCAAAGGAAATTTTATGGTCGTCCAAAAAGATGCCGACCACCGCTCGAACCTATACGGGGCGTTTGTGAATAAGGACAATATCATCGTGCGCGCCGGGGTGAGCACGCGGATCGATTCCGCTCCCAGCGGAACCAAATTTGTCGGTGCGCCCATGAAGTGGTTTATGCGCTTTGGCGAAACAACTGAGGACCACCGCGCCGAAGGCATGCACACCGGCCTCCTTCCCGGCTATCCGGCCTCCCACGGCTGCGTGCGCCTCCCCGAACAAATTGCCAAACTCATTTTTGAGAGAGTCTCTCTGGGAACACCCGTGACCATCGGAGACTGATCGCCTCCTGCGGATTCCAATGGCTCCGATGCTTTCATTTTCCGAGCTGGATTCCGTTTCGGGCCTCATCGCAGGCTTCACCACGCGGGTCCCGGGCTTGGAGGTGGATGTGGACCGCGAGGAAGCCATGCAACGACTGGCGGCCTCGCACGAATCCGCCCGCCACGCGCTGGTTGGCAATATGCCCATGGCCACCGCCGAGCAGGTTCATGGATGCGGAGTCGCGGAGGTGGACACCCAAACCCGGTTTCCCGTAACCGGTGCCGATGCTCTGGTGACCACGCAGGCTGGGCTTTGTCTGGGGATTTATGTGGCCGATTGCGCCGCTGTCTTCCTTGCGGATCGCTACGGACGCGGAATCGGGCTTGTCCACTCGGGACGCAAAGGAACCGAACTCGGAATCGTTCCGGCCGCAGTCCGCAGTCTCTGCCACGCCACCTCAGGCAGTCCCCGCGATGTGGTGGCACAGATTTCCCCCTGCATCCGCCCCCCACATTACGAAGTGGATATCGCAACCGAAATCACCCGGCAGCTCCGCAGTCTGGGGGTTGTCGACATTCACGACTGCGGCCTCTGCACGGCCTCGGCTCCAGAGCAGTTTTACTCGTATCGACGCGAAAAAGGGAAAACCGGCCGCATGCTCGCCCTGATTGCAATCCGATGAAGACAATCGGCAGGGTCTTCATGGGAAGATTTTTCTGGTTCCGATCACGCCGACCCACGCCCGATGGGGCTCCTGCAGCAATTCTCATTATGACATTTCGGGGGTGGCAAAGCCCCATTCCCTCTCAGCCTGAAGCCGTACCCTGATGAAGGCTTGTCCCAGAGGGACATCGGAGCATACCCATTGCGGACCGCCCAAAAAGCACTCTTGTCGGCTGATGAAGGCCTGTCCCAGAGGGACATCGGAGCATAGCCGGTGGTGACAACCACCGGGTTCCCATAT
>JBBQRY010000279.1:0-3508 GCA_038214335.1 Chthoniobacterales bacterium | reverse complement strand
CTTATTCGGCGATGGGCTTCGGTGTGGGCGGCGGGTTCAGCGGAATCGTCGGCTCCACTTGGGTCTGGGCCAGCCTCTCGATGTAGGCCGTCTCCATCTTTTCGCAGCGCCCGGTCAGGGACTTGTCCACTTTTTTCATCTTCTTAAAGAGGAGTCGGTAGTATTCGCGCAGGGCGGCGCGTTCGTCCTCGAAGGTCTTGGCGGATTTTGATTGCTCCATGAGCGAGCGGACGGCGGGATCTTTTTCGACTTGGATGCGGACCTCTTGGTAGCGGATTTTGAGTTTGCGGGCGATTTCCAGCGAGCTGGGTCCGGCGGCAGCAGGGGCACCCGAGGGATCCGAGGGGATCACGGCATTGGGGTCATCGAACGTGGGTTCGGGAGGGGCGGAGTCGGTCGGGAGCACTTCGGAATCCGAAACCATGGGGGCCTCTGCGGATCCAGCTTCGGGGGGCAGCGGAATAATATCCTCTCCGGGAGCGGCATCCGGCGCGGGGGTTGGGGTTGGCTCGGCAAGGAGGGCGGCATCCGAGTTGGTGGTCGGCGCATCGGTCGGCATGGACTCCGCAGGCGTGGACTCGGAATTGGTGGCGTCGGGCGAAGCCGCAGGCTCCGGGGATGGCGTGGCATCGGTGGCGGGGATGACGGTGACAGCCGGGGTCGCAGTGGCTTCAGGACTTGCGTCCTGGGCCATCAGCGGCAGGGCTAAAAAGAAAATCAGAAGGAGAATAGAATACATCGGATGGGCAGCGGAAGCAGCGAACTTGAAATCAGAGCAATTTTGACCACTCTTGGCAAGACCATGAATGAATTCCAAGGCGATTCCTTTTCTTCGGCGGCTCCGCACGGGGCAACGGATTCCGAATCTCCCCTCGGTGCGGCCCGCTTGGTGAGCGGGGAGACGGGGGCAATTTTTTTGGATTCTGTCGGAGCGGAATCAGGAGTCTCTATCGTGGCATCGCAGCCGGATTTGGTTATTTCTGGAGGCGATTGGGAGTTTTTGGAAGAGGAATTGCGCAGGCGGGCGAGCGTGGAATCCGCCCCCCACGGGGCAGCCATCGGGTATGTGGGTTACGACGGAAACTTTCAGTTCGGATTCTACAACCACCCGCATGTGTTTGATCATTCGAGCGGGAGTTGGCGGGAGGAGCCACCGCAGTTTGCGAAAACGGCCGGCCCCCGTGCGAAATCCGGCATCGCGTTTGAACCCCAGGTTTCGCAGACGCAATTCATGGAGATGGTTCGGCATGCGAAGGACTACATTGCAGCGGGCGACATCTACCAAGTATGCTTGGCATATCCGTTTTGCGCCGATGTCCCGGCCTCAGGTGCATGGCGGTATTTTGAAAATTTGCGTGCGGCCTCCCCCGCTCCGTATTCAGCGTATCTAAATTTCGGCGACCTCCGGATCGCTTCATCGAGTCCAGAATGCTTTCTGCGCATGAGGGGGCGCGAGATTCTGACCCGTCCGATCAAGGGCACACGACCGCGCAAACCGGAGTCGGCCGCTGATCGCCGGAGTGCCGCCGATCTGGTGGCCTCAACAAAAGAAAATGCGGAGCTGACCATGATCACGGACCTCGAGCGCAACGATCTCGGGCGGGTCTGTGAGTATGGCAGCGTGCGGGTCTCGGAGCTGAACCGACTGGAAAAATTCCGTCAGGTTTTTCATTTGGTCTCGACCGTCGAGGGACGTTTGCGGGAGGGTGTTTCGCAGGTGCGGGCCCTGCGGGAATGCTTTCCGGGCGGTTCGATTTCCGGTGCACCGAAAGTCCGCGCCATGGAAATCATTGCCGAACTCGAACCCCATGCGCGCGGGATTTACACCGGTGCCATTGGGTATTTTGGTTACCGTGGCGAGAGCCAGTTTTCGATTACCATTCGCACTGCGGTGTTTGAGGAAGGCCGTGCGTCGTTCCATGTGGGAGCAGGAATCGTGGCCGACTCCGACCCGAAGATGGAATGGCAGGAGACCCGACACAAGGCGGCGGGGCTTTTGCTGGCGGGAGACTGAACTGATTGAAATGATACCGCTACATGATGAGTTTCAATGGATGAAGATTCTTCGGGAAGGAGAGTAGTATGGCATGGGTCGTCGATACTTGCGTGCTCTTGGATATCGGGCTGGATGACCCTCAATTTGCCGATCAATCGCTCAGACTCCTTGAATCCAAACAGCGCGAGGAATTGATTGTTTGCCCAGTGACCTTCATTCCTTTGGAGGCTCCGCCTTCGGAGCAGGAGGCCGGAAGAGGATGCGGGCGACGATGAGGACAAGGATGGCTCCGGCGACCATGGCGGCAATGAGGATGAGCAGACGGTAGAGAGCGGCGTCGAGCACACGCTGGGTGTGCACGTCGATTTGCCGGGAAATTTCGTCGGCGGAGATGTTTCCAGATTGTTGAAGGATTGTATTGATGCCGTTGATACTGGAATCTAGGTGGGCTAGCGACTGATTGATCTCGCGCAGCATTTCGGTGGGATCGCTCTGCAGGAGTGGCATGTCGCCGGATTTCTCGGCGAGGCCACGAAGGGATATGAGGGTGGAATCGAGGCTGCGCACCAGCGAAGTCGTGCTCTCGAACGCTTCGCCGATCTGCGGCATGAGCTTCTGAACCGATCCATCCGTGCGATCCAAGCCATCCTGCAAAATGGCAGGGATCTCGCCCAGGGCCTCTGCGAAGGATTCTGGACGCAGGGCCGCGATGGGAAACGACTCCTCGATTTGCGCGAGCGTCAAATCCGTTTGTCGGGTCAGAACTTGCGGAGTGCGGGTGAGGCAGAACATCATGCGCTCTCCATACAAAAGCGAGGTATCCACCCGTCCCAAAAACCTGCGCACAGTGGCAAGAAGTCCGCGAGCCTTCAGGCCCTCGTCAAACACACTCAGCTTGACGCCATCCAGATTGCGAAGCCGCACGTCGGTCACGAGATGTGCGGAGGGCGTTCCCTTCTGCCATGCATGGATGAGCTGCCGCAAATCGGATTGCTGCCGGAGTGACAGCACCTTTCCGATCTCCTCCCAAATCTGCGCATCCATCTGGGTAAAGACCGATGCCAACGGCGCGGCTCCTGTACCGAGCACTTGGGGAATCCAATAAGAATGAACCGCCCATTTTCCGGCAGAAACAAAGACAACCATATCCAGCAACGCCATTCGTGGATCTCGCGAGGCCGCAATCGTCATCGCTGCCGAGGCATAACGAACCTTCAGGCTCTGCGCCGCCACACGCTTTTCGGCACTCGGTTCGTTCGCAATATATTCATCCAGTGCCCGCGATATGGCAGAGCTGAAAGCATCAGAAAAATCCATCACCATCAATTGGACGACGGCAGGAGAAAGCGGCTGAGCCGAGTCGTCGGAGTCCATGGGTTCGACCCCCTCCGCCCGGCTCAAATTCGAGGCAGGCTCTCCGGTGCGCCGCGCATTGAGTCCGGCACAGGATGCCACGCCAAGAAAGACAACCGGCAAGAAAAACCGGATTCCACACCAGAAAGAGTCGCACAT
>JBBQRY010000278.1:0-3509 GCA_038214335.1 Chthoniobacterales bacterium | reverse complement strand
CATGATGATGTGGTCGCTCGCGTGAGCCGGGGGCTTGAGGAGTTGGGAGAAGGACGGCGTCCCTCCTCGCGCCCCGCACCCAAGCCACCGACATCCCTGCGGCTCCGCATCGAACCTAGGGATATCCAGCAGACCCAGGTTGCCATGGCACTTCCGGCATTTGGGCACAAAGACGCGCGCCGTTACGCCATGCACTTGCTGCATGTGATTCTCGGTGGCAATGCGAGCTCCCGGCTTTTCCAAGAGCTGCGCGAAAAACGTGGACTCTGCTACTCGGTGAGCACGCATCCTCTCACCCTTGATGATGCCGGGGTCTTCAATATCTCCTTAGCCCTCGAGAAGCGGAATCTGGAAAAATCCCTCCGCCTGATCCTCACATCGTTTGCATCCCTCTGCGCGAAACCGCTGGGAGCTGCAGAACTGCGCCGCGCCAAAGAATTCTCCATCGGCTCCAGCCGCATGTCTCTCGAACGCTCATCGAGCCAGAACATGCGCTTGGGCGGTGCCGTTCTCGTCTATGGCAAAGTCGTGGATCCAGAATCCGTGCATGACAAAATCCGCGCCGTCACCGCCGAAGAAATCCAAGCCGCCGCCTGCGAAATCCTCAACCCCTCGCGCCTCTCCCTCGCCATCGTCGGCCCCTCACCCAATGAATCCGCCATCCGTAATATCCTCGGTCCGATCTCCGAGGTTTGAGGCCATCGCACACGGCATGATTGTCGCGTTGGTGACCACCTCACTTCTTTACCGTTAAAGTTTTTTCCGTGCGCTTGTCGCTGCGGAAATTTTCGGGCAGGGTGTGCGGATGAACATCGTTGAAGCCGTTCGGGAAGCGGGAGTCGTCGGAGCAGGCGGAGCCGGATTTCCTACCCATGTGAAGCTCAACGCCAAGGCAGACACGGTCATTGCCAACGGCGCGGAATGCGAACCGCTTCTGCACAAGGACGCCGAGCTGGCGACGGCGTTTGCCGAGCAGGTCGTGCTGGGGATGGAGCTGTCGATGCAGGCGACGGGGGCGACTTCCGCGATTTACGGCATCAAGGCCAAGCGCAAACTGGCGATCAAGGCCCTGGAGATGGCGGCGGCCAAGGGACCGGTGAAGACCCACCTGCTCGGGGATTACTATCCGACCGGGGACGAGTTTGTGCTGGTTTACGAGACGACCGGACGGCTCATTCCGGCCGGGGGGATTCCGCTACAGGTCGGTGCGGTGGTGCACAACTCGGAGAGTCTTTTCAATATCGCCGAAGCCGTGCAGGGGCGTCCGGTCACCCGCAAGTTTCTCACGGTTGCGGGAACGGTGGGTCAACCGATGAGCCTTGCCGTTCCGATTGGGATCACGCTCCAAGAGGTGATCGACATGGCCGGGGGAACGACTTCGCCGGATACCACGGTATTTGTGGGTGGAGTGATGATGGGCCGCATTGAAAGCGATCTGACCAAACCCATCACCAAGACGACCGGCGGCCTGATCGTGCTCCCGACTTCGCATCGTCTCATCCAGCGCATGACGCGTCCGCCCGCCGCGATGCACCGCATTGGGAAATCCGCCTGCGACCAATGCAGCTACTGCACGGAGTTTTGTCCGCGCTACCTGCTCGGCTACGATGTGCAGCCGCACAAAGTGATGCGGAGTCTGGGGTTCTCGGCCACCGGCAGTGAGAACTGGTCGAAATGGGCGGACCTCTGCTGCGCGTGCGGATTGTGTACCCTTTACTCGTGCCCGGAGGATCTGTATCCGAAGGAAGCCTGCGACAAGGGCAAAGTGGACCGCAAGGCGGGGGGCCTGGAGCGCTGGTTGGGACCAAAAAAAGAGATCAAGCCGCATCCGATGGAGGCCGGTCGCCATGTGCCGCTCAAGTCGCTCATCCGGAAACTCGGACTTCAAAAATTTGACGTGCCCGCTCCCTGGGTGGCGGTGGATTATCAGCCGACCGAGGTGAACCTGCCGCTCGCTCAGCATGTTGGTGCGCCATCCGTTCCTGTCGTGAAACCCGGCGACCGCGTGAAGCAGGGTCAGCTCATTGCAGAAATCGCCAAAGACCAACTCGGTGCGCGCATCCACGCGAGCATCGAAGGCACAGTCACCGCCGTCAACGGCTCCATCCGAATCCAGCACTAAATATTATGTCTAAAAACTCCATAGGAATTGTCGAACTCTCCAGCATCGCCGCAGGCTACGCCTCGGCGGACGCCATGTTGAAAGCGGCGGATGTCGAAATGATGCTCGCCCGCTCGATTTGCTCGGGCAAATATATGGTCGTGGTCGGAGGCGTTTTCGCTGACGTGCAAGCGGCAGTCGCGGCGGGGGTCATGGTGAGCGAAGGCTCCGTGATTGATTCCACCGTGCTCTCGAACCTCCATGAATCGGTCTTTCCCGCGATCTCCGGTGCCGCAGTCGTCGATCAACTCGATGCCCTTGGCATCATTGAGGCATTCTCCGTCACTTCGCTTCTCGAAGCCGCCGACGCCGCCGTGAAATCCGCCAATGTCCGGCTCATCGAAATCCGCCTCGCCATGGCCCTCGGCGGCAAAGCCTTTGTGACGCTGACCGGCGACGTGGCTTCCGTGCAATCCGCCGTCCAAGCCGGTGCCACGATTGTGTCCGAAAAAGGCCTGCTCGTGAACAAAGTCGTCATCCCCCGCCCCCATCCCAACCTCCTCAGCGAAATGGTCTAACCCAACCACGAACCCAATCACCGAACGCAAAAAACTTAATACCTAAGACTTAAAACTTCCCTCGCCCTCCCATGGCTAAACACTACCTCGCAGTTGATCTCGGTGCGTCAAGCGGACGCACGATTGTTGGAACCCTTGACGAAGGGGAACTCACGCTTAAGGAAATGAACCGGTTCTGGAATGGACCCACCGAAATCCGCGGTACGCTCCACTGGGATTTCGTGCACCTTTTCCGAAACATCCAGGAGGGCATTGCCCTTGCGAGAAAAGAATTCGGCAGCGGGTTGGTGTCGATGGCGATCGACACGTGGGGGGTGGATTTCGGACTCATCGACCCGGATGGCAGGCTGCTCGGGAATCCCGTGCATTATCGTGACAGCCGGACGGTTGGGATGTTTGAAAAGGTTTTCGCTCGCGTCCCGAAGCAGGAGGTTTTTTCCAAGACCGGCATCCAGTTCATGGAGCTGAATTCGCTCTATCAGCTCATGGCGCTGCATTTGGAGGATTCCTTCCAATACCGTCACGCGTCCAAACTGCTCTTTGTTCCCGACCTGCTGAACTACTGGCTCACGGGACGCATGGCGGCCGAGCGCACGTTTGCCAGCACCTCGCAATGCTACAATCCGGTCACCGGCACATGGGCGACGGACCTTTTGGAGCAGCTCGGAATCCGCACCGATCTGTTTGCGGAGCTGGTTGAGCCCGGCACGGTGCTGGGCACAACCGACGGGCTGCCCGTCGTGGCAGTCGGCAGTCACGACACCGCCAGCGCATTCGCGGCTGTTCCGGTCAAGCCGGGTGAGCATTGTGCGTTCCTCAGTTCCGGCACA
>JBBQRY010000277.1:0-3514 GCA_038214335.1 Chthoniobacterales bacterium | reverse complement strand
GGCGGCGGATTTTGGATTCCGTCCGCTGGGTCCGGAGGATGTCGGACAGGCGCGGGACATGAGCACCCGTGAGCTGATGCGGTTTGTCGGGATCCCGGCCACCAAGCTGCCGAAAATTTCCCGACGCGGAAAAACCGACCTGCATGCTCGCATGGATTCCATCGAGCCCTGTCCGGGAATGGTGGACGTTGTCCGTCAGTTTCACTCTGCGGGATTCCGACTCGGCATCCTGACCTCGAACTCGCACCAGAACGTGAAGATGTTCCTGAAGAAATTCGGCATTGAGCATTTCGAATTCATCCACACGTCCTCGAAACTCGGCGGCAAAGCCCGGGTGATTCGGCGGATTTTGAAATCGACCGGGCTACCGCCGCGCGAGGTGCTGCTGATTGGCGATGAGGTGCGCGACATTGAGGCGGCGCAGGAAACTGGCGTTCACGTGGCCGCCGTGACATGGGGATACAATAGTCGGAAAGCCATCGACGGCTTCCAACCGGATCACGTGGTGGAATCTGCCGCCGAACTCTTGGAACTCGTCGGGGCGTTCAGGCATAGAAGCGGCGTCCCGCCGCTTTGATGAGAAAAGAGCAAGCGACGAGACGTCGCTTCTAGTCGCACGATCCGGCGGATTCTTATTTCTTTCGCAGACCCTCGGGCGAGATTTCCCATTGTCCGGGTTCGTTGATCGTGAACTGCGTGGGCGATTCGGAGGAAATCCGGTAGCCGCGAATTCGCAGGAACTCCGGGACCGACGGGTCAGACATTTCATTATCTGTGAGGGGCTCGATACGGAATCCCGACTGGTCGGCAAGCGCGAGGTCCTTCACCGTGACCTCCGCTCCGGGCACCGCCGAGATGACCAGCGCGGAATTGGCAAGCGAGACATTCTCCATGCGGATATCGCCATCCAGCACGAGTGTGCTGGCCCCGGAGATGCGTCCGCCCCGGAGACGTTCGCGCACGTCGGCCAGCGTGAGGGAAAACCCCGGACGCAGGATCACGCGGGGTCCGGGCGTGATGGGGATTCCCCGGATGCTGATCGGCGGCTCATCAATGACCGTCCACCCCGCAGCCCGCAATTTCCTCCGGCCCGCCGCATAAAAATCGTTTTCGGCACTGGATGCGCTTTCGGGCGGACCCTTCCGCGCTGCGATGGCCGCCGCCTCGCCCAGCGCATTTTTGCATGCGCTAAAACACCATGGGCGCTCGAAGATCGTGACGCCGACTTTTTCGCCCGAGGCAAAAAGCTTCGGCAAATCCTGCATCATGGTCTCAAGGCGGGCGGGCTTTTTGAAAGTCGTCCGTGAGGCGTCCGCAAACTTCGGATTCACAAACTCCGCAATGATCCCATGGGAGGATTCCAGAATCTGGAGATAGGGCGCGAGGCGGATGACGAGCAGGTTGATGTTGCCTGGAAACAGGGAAAATCCGTGTTCATTCGGAACATCGCCTTCCGGACTGATCGTGGCGCGGAGCAGCGGATCTAGCTGGTTGTATTCGACGTTGATCGTGAGCGGCGGAGAGCCGGGTTTGACGAGGGTGGTGATCCCGCCGACGGCCTCGCCCGGCATACGGTTGACGGCAATCGAATTGAAGTCGTAGCCGCGTTGCTCGGAAACCCCGAGTGCCGCCATCGCGGCATTGAAGACCTGCCCATTGGTGTCCTGGATGAATAAGAGATAGCGGACTCCGGCCTCCGCCAGCCTGCGGGCCGTGCCGCTGGAATGCAGGAGCATGTGAATGTCCCCATGACCATGCGGCTTCATCAAAAGCTCATACCTGTCCCCCATGGCAAGGCGCGCATCGATATCCGCCAACGCCGGAACCAGCTCTTGCCGAAGAAGAATCACCTGACCCTCCGCAAGCCCAAACCACGCATTTTTTTCGAGCGTCGCGACCGTCCCAGCGTGGGTGTCCTTGCTGGTCATGATGACGAGTGGGATCGCCCGTCCATGCCGGAGGGATGCGGCGCGGATCACCGAGGCAAAGTGGGCAAGGTAAGAGGTCTCTTCGGTGACTTCGACCGGGATATCGAGTTTGATTCCGTGATAGCCAAGCCGCTCGCCCAGTCCGCCCGCAACCAGCACAACGGCGGTCTGCGCAAAAGCCGTAAACCCCGCCGCCTCGGCGCGGTCGTAATCCTCCCCAAACCCCGAGAGATCTGTGATGTCGGGCTGTTCCGGCGTGTAGCCTTCATACGGATTCCGACCCGTGGCGGCGTCCGCCAGCAGGGTGCGGGCATTCCGGATGTAGCCAGTGAGCCCGCCCGGATACGAGGTCTCCACAGCCGTGAGCACTTTCAGAAACTTGGTTTTTTCGTCGTCGGAGGTTCCGGGCGCATCCCAGTTCTCAAACAAATGCGCCTGTCCGTCAGCGATGAGTTGATTCGCCAGTTCGCGGTCGGCAGCACTCACCAACCCCTGATCGCAATGGGTAAGAAATGATTCGAGACGGGGTTCGGAGTTGTGTTGGTTGGACATGGTGAAAGGAATCAAATGCAGGAGTTCAGCGGCGACGGCGGAAAGTGAGGCCCCCTATTCATTTTTCTGCGGGCGTTCCCTGTTCGAGGAACCGAACTCTTCGGTCGGCACGGGGGAGGCGGATTGTAAGGGTGAGGCCGCGGCCGGGGGCGCTTTCGAGCACGACTTCGCCTCCGTGGGCGCGGACGATCCGCCGCACGATGAGCAACCCGAGTCCGTTGCCGCCGGATTTCGTGGTAAAATAGGGCTCAAACATCCGTCCGATGTGCTCGGGAGAAATCCCGCCACCGGAATCCGCGAAGGCGACGTTCACATGGGTTTCGTCGGCATACGTGCGCACGCGGAGGATGCCACCACTCTTCATGGCTTGGAAGGCGTTCCGACTCACATTGTAAAACGCCTGTTTGATTTGGTCGCTGTCGAGCTGGAGCGGCGGCAGATGCTTGTCCAAATCTTTTTCCACGAGCACATCGCGGTCCTGGATTTCCGGCGCAAGGAATGCGAGGGATTCTTCGACGATTCCATTGATGGCGACCGCCCGCAGATCCAGAGGCTGGGGGCGGATGGCGCGGAGGAACTGGGTGATGATGTGGTCGAGGCGTGAAACCTCGGCGCGGGCGACGAGCACGGATTCCTCCAGAGCCGAGCGGGATTTTGCAGGGAGCCGGCGCACGTTGCGCTGCATGAGCTGGAGGTGGATGTCGAGCGAGTTGAGCGGGTTGCCGATCTCATGGGCGACGCCGGCGGCGAGAAGCGTGAGCGCCGAGAAGCGCTCGCTTTCAATCGTCTCCTGGGTGGCCCTGCGGCTTTGGGTGATGTCTCGCAGGATGATTGCGCCGCCGACCATCTCGGGTTCGCTGCCGCCCGCGCCATCGCTCATCAGGGGGACGACATAAAAATTAAGAAACCGGTTTTCCGGATAGAAGACCTCGAGGTCGCGGTTGACGACTTCGCCGGAGGCGCCATTGAGGGCATCCCAGTCGAGCCCGCGCACCACATCGCCCAGCGGCTTGCCAAGGCTGGCCGCGGCCTCA
>JBBQRY010000276.1:0-3517 GCA_038214335.1 Chthoniobacterales bacterium | reverse complement strand
CAATCTGGAATGGCGAGGCGCTGAGGTTCACGATGGCGGCCGCGCCGGCGGCGACGAGATCATGCACCGGGTCGCAGGCATACAGCCATTGCGCTGGTTTATTATTGGAAGCACTACCGCTTTGGGGTCTCGGGCGGGTGGATGCTGGCGGTGTTAGCCGGCGTGGTGGCGCTTGGCGTCTGGCTTCTGCCGCAGGTTCTGCCGGGAGCGATGCCACGTCTCATGGGATTTGATCCCACGGTCTTTGTGGACAATCCTGCACTCTTTTGGATGACCGTCGTGGCCCGGTTTGGGCGGCTGGTTGTCATTGTGCCGCTGGTGGAAGAGATCTTCTGGAGGGGGTTTCTTATGCGGTATTTGATTCGGGAGGATTTTTCGTCGATTCCGCTTGGCACCTATGAATGGCGGTCGTTCTTCGGAGTGGCGGGCTTGTTCATGCTCGTGCATTCGATGGCGGACTGGCCTGCCGCATTTCTTGTGGGATTGATTTTCAATGGGGTCCTCGTGCGGACAAAAAACCTTGGGGCTTGCGTGGTGGCGCATGCGATCACTAATCTCGGACTCGGACTTTACATCATGGCCACTGGCCAATGGGGGTATTGGTGAAAATCGGCATTGCACAGATCAACACGACGGTTGGGGATTTCGAGGGGAATATCGCCCGGATCCTCGCAGCTGCCGACGACCTCGAACGTCGCGGGGCAGAGATCGTTGTCACCCCCGAACTTTCCCTCACCGGCTATCCGCCGCAGGATCTTTTGTTTAAATCGGATTTCGTGCCGCGCAATCTGGCGGCCCTTGAGGAACTCCACGCCCGCATCGGTCGCGCCGCTCTCCTCGTCGGCTGCGTGGACCGGAATCCCCATCCCCATGGACGTCCGTTTTTCAACGCCGCCGCCGTGCTCGAAAAAGGCCGTCCCATCCGCAAGGTCTTCAAGTCCCTGCTGCCGACGTATGATGTCTTTGATGAGGCGCGTTATTTCGAGCCGGGTCCGCATCCCGAGCCGCTCGAAATTGCAGGTCGCCGGATTGGCGTGACGATCTGTGAGGATATTTGGATGCCGGAATTTCTCCCGCGCGGGCTGTATGCCTGCGACCCGGTGCATGATCTCGTCGCCGCCGGCGCGGCCGCCATCGTGAACCTCAGCGCCTCGCCATTCCAGATTGGCAAACCTGCCCAGCGCCGCGAAATGATCCGCCTCCAGGCCGGACGCCACCGCGTGCCATTTTTCTACTGCAATGCCGTCGGCGGAAACGATCAGTTGGTTTTCGACGGATACTCGCTAGCTGCGACGGCGGATGGAGTCATTTGGGTTCAGGCACCGGGATTTCGTGAGGGTTCCTTCCTGCTCGACATCGGTGACATGAACCACGAAGTCGAGTTTCACGATGCTGAAAAAAAAGTGACCGTTCTGAGTCCGTGGCCTCCGGAGTCCGCCGCCCGCAACGACCTTGCCGACCTGCGTGACGCGCTGGCCCTCGGACTTCGCGACTACATGCAGAAGTGCGGCTTCCGCACGGCGGTGCTCGGACTCAGCGGCGGGATCGACAGTGCGGTGACCGCCTACCTTGCCGTCGAAGCTCTGGGTGCGGAAAATGTCACCGGCGTCGCGATGCCCTCCGCGTTTTCTTCCTCCCACAGTGTCGAGGACGCGCTGGAGTTGGCCAAAAACCTTCGCATGAAATGTCTGACGATTCCCATCGCCGAGAGTGTGGAAACTTTCAAAGCCCAGATGAGCGCCGCCTTCGAGGGACGGGCGGAGGACATCACGGAAGAGAACATGCAGGCCCGCCTGCGCGGACTCACCCTCATGTCGCTTTCCAACAAATTCGGACACCTCCTGCTCACCACTGGCAACAAGAGCGAGCTGGCTGTCGGCTATTGCACGCTCTACGGCGATATGTGCGGAGGACTCGCCGTCATTTCCGATCTCCCAAAAATCATGGTTTATCGGCTCGCGGAATTCCTCAACACCGAGGCCGGACACGACATCATTCCACGTCGCACGATCACCAAACCACCCAGCGCCGAACTCCGCCCCGACCAGACCGATCAGGATACCCTCCCGCCCTATGAGGTGCTGGACGAAATCCTTCGCCTCTATGTCGAGGAAAACCAGGGCGCCAAAGAAATCATCAGCCGAGGTTTCGACGCGGAGACCGTCCAGTGGGTCGTGCGCCGCGTCGATCTCAACGAATACAAGCGCGAACAGGCGGCTCCCGGGCTTCGTGTCACCGGACGCGCCTTCGGAATCGGACGCCGCATGCCCCTCGCCCAGCGGTTCCTCCCGGACGTCGATCCGACCGCCCCCGGATGTTGATTCCCTCCGCCCGATCAACTCGGCTGAGATCGCTTATCGCAAAATCGGCGTGACGATTGAGCCTGATGTGCGAAGGTTCTCCCAGATGAAGTATCCCAAATCACCCAAAGAAGAGGTTGGCGGCATTGTTTATTTTGCGCGGATGCTGGATAAAATCCGTCTTATGGAAGCTGGCGAACTGCACACCGACTTGCATGCCAATATGGGCATCGGCTTCGACGAACGCTGTGTGGATTTTCTTCAAGTCAAATACGACGCGCTACGTGCCAAGGTCCTCGAAGGCCTCACCGACGATCAGGCCCTCGATTGGTGCTTTGCCAACGGAAAACAGCCCCCCGAAGAACAAATCGAAATCTGGAACGACTTCATGCGCAAACGTGGCTGGAACGACCCACTCAGCGAAATTCTCGCCCGCCGCAAAAAGGAAGGCGGATTCGAGGCCCGCGACGACATCCGCACGATGTTTGAATACATCGACGCCGACGAAGGCCGCCTGTGAGGAACCGCCCTCGGCCCGTCTCATGAAATCCTTCCTGCTCACCCTCCTCTCGATCGCGGTGCTGGCTGTCGTGGCGGCCGTTTTTATTTTTGATGTGTTCTCCTTCGACGGCGGACACGACCGGGACCGCAGCGCAGGCAACGGGCCAGTTCCTTTTGCCTCCTACGGAAAATCCCGCGAGCAATACATCGCCTACCTCCTGCGCACCAACAAACACAACGACCCCGAACTCTGGCAAAGAATCGCCGCAGCACGCAACCTCAAGGACTGGCCAAAACGGTAGCAGATCCAGTCGGGCCTTCTGCGGCGAAGCCCGAAGAAGCTCAGTTTATGCGAATCTGCTTCAATTTGCGGTCGTAGTATTGCCTGACTTCAGTGCCGTCGCACGAGGAATGAGATCCACCGCAGTGGCAGGGATGTTCTGGGGCGTGTTATGATGCATCACCACAACCATGGGCTTTGCGGTATCCGGCATAACAGCCACGAACTGCAGCACAAGTCCCTTGGGAGCAGTGGCTTTGCCAACGACCTTGCCGTCCATTTCCAGCGGAAAGGGGAAATCTTCGACCAGCTCCACCTGCTTCGGCCATAACGCCCGATTGCCTGCAACTGCGGCAAAATCCAATCCTGGTTCCGGAGTCGATTCGACCACTGGCGTTGGTTCGGACGTTGGTTCGGACGTCGGGGTGGATTCAGG
>JBBQRY010000275.1:0-3518 GCA_038214335.1 Chthoniobacterales bacterium | reverse complement strand
GTCGGGAGTGTGAGCGGTTCCGCCACCCCTCCGGGGCGGGGGCGTGTAGGGGGTTGGTTCTCCGGTGGTTCCGCTTCGCTCCACCACCGGCTAAGGTCCGGCTGTCCCTTCGGGACAAATGTCATAATGAGAATTGCTGCTTTCCGGGCCGGATTACTTGACGGATTTTTTGAACCAGGCCATGAAGCCTTCGGGGCCGCCGGGAAGATAACTGATTCGACAGGGCGTTGATGACGGCTGGAGGGTCAGCGTCCTCGCCTGAACGCGATGAAACCAGAGGTCAGGACAGGAGTCCGACCCTCCAGAAAACACTCACCTGCAGATTTGATGCTAGAATGCTGTCTTGACAGCATCCCGGATGCTGCGATGATGACACCTGTGAGAACCACAGTCACCATTGATGCCGATACCGAGGTGCTTCTGCGGACCGCGGTCCGCCAGACCGGCCAATCCTTTAAGGAGGTCCTCAACCAGGCGATTCGCCGTTCCCTTTCCCCGCGACCTCAAGGAGCGCGGAGGATCAAGGTTGTTCCATTATTCGATGCGCCGTTCCCTGCGGAATTCGAAGGACGGAGTATGAACCGCTTGGCCGATGAGCTGGATGATGGAAGCACCCTCGAGGAACTTGGAGCATGATCCTACCCGACCTCAATCTTCTCCTCTACGCCTACAATCCGCGGACGCCACAGCACAAAAGCGCTGCGCACTGGTGGGAGGAGGTGCTCAATGGCGAGGAGCTGATCGGGCTGCCCAACGAGGTTTGTTGCGGATTTGTTCGCATCGCCACGAACCCTCGCCTTGGCCGCGCTGCGGTGACGCTCGATCAGGCAAGGCCGGTGGTGGAGTCTTGGCTAGCGCTCCCGCACTTCCGCATGCTCATTCCAGCCGCCGACCATTTTAACCGGGTGATGAACCTGATGGAAAAAGCGATGGGGTCCGGCGCGTTGATTTCCGACGCGGTCCTTGCTGCCTATGCTATCGAAAGCCGGGCAACGCTCTACACCAACGACTCTGATTTTGTGCGTTTCCCGGGTCTGGACTGGCGCAATCCACTCCGTTGACTTTCTGGGCCGGAGGGCGTGACTGGGACAGCGTCGCTAGCGGGCTATTGGCCGGGGTCTGGATCGTGGCGGGCGTCGTATTTGCGCGACTTCGCGCGGTAGTCGTGCCTGTTCCGGGCGATCGATCGTGACCTGACGCGTTTTCCGGCTGAGGCGAAGTTTTGCGATCTCCTCTTCGAGTTTAAGAAATCCCTCCAACCGGGAGGCCTCGATTTTCCCTTCCGCCATCGCCGAGCGGATCGCACATCCGGCGTGAGGACCGTGGCGGCAGTTGTCAAATCGGCACTGGCCAGCCAGTGCCTCGAGATCCGCAAACCTCTCGCGAAGGGTCGCCTCATCGGTCCACATGTGAACCTCGCGGATTCCCGGATTGTCGATGATGATTCCCCCACGAGGAAGCACCATCAGCTCGCCAGCTTTGGCCCGGCTGCGGCCGATGATGGCAAAATAGCGTTCCATTCGCCGGAGGTTGAAGTCGGGCCCCGCATCGGTCACGACGACCACGACCTGGATGTTGGCAGCGATCACTTCTTGTTGTCGCGGATCAGGCGGGCTGGCTTCCAGCCTTTCTCATGATAGGTGGAAAATTCCTCCGTAAATTCTGCATTCCAACCAAGATCCTCAAGCGTCATGCAGGGGTCATATCTCGCTCAGGATCATCAGCTTTTCCGGCGAGGGCGGAGTCAATCAGGCCAAGGAGCTCGGAGCGTCCGGCAGCGGACTTCGCCGAAGTCAGGACGTAATCCGGCGGCTCCTCGCTGATCTCCCTCATGCTGTCCAAAAAGGCGTCGATGGATTTCTGCGCCGCTTTCGGCGCGAGCTTGTCAGCCTTGGTGAAGGCAATCACGAAAGGCAACCCGCATTCGACCATCCAGTGCAAAAATTCCAAATCCAGCTTCTGCGGGCTGAGCCGACAATCGATCAGCACGAAAGTTCCGAGAAGGTTGGGACGCCGCTGGAGATATTCGGCAACGAACGCACTGAAGCTGCTCCGTTGCTTTTTGCCGGCCTTCGCGTAGCCGTAGCCGGGAAGATCAACGAGGCTCCAGGTGTTGTTGATCGTGAAAAAATTGATCAGCCGGGTCTTCCCCGGAATGCGAGAAACTTTTGCCAGCCCCTCCTCGCGGGCCAGCATGTTGATGAGAGACGACTTCCCGACATTTGATCGTCCGATAAATGCAAACTCCGGCAGATCCGACTCCGAACAAGTAGCCAGATTGGGGGCGCTCGAATGAAAGACAGCGCTCGCGATTTTCACGATTCCTCCTGTCGGGCAGCGGATAGAACCGGCTTTTTTGTGCGGTATCCCCGGCAGGCTTCGATTTCCACATACACCTCCGTTCCGTTGGCCAAGGCGACAGCCTCAATAGCCTTTGGCACATTGGACAGGTGGGTCCCTTCAGCGGCCTCGCTGTCCGGCCCAACTTTGCAGCGAAAATCCCAGAAATCTACCCCTTCGGCTAGCGGTTTCCTCCGTTCGCGCTTCACATACTTCGTCACGGTGACCTTGATCGCCTCAACGACTCGCGCGTCTTCCTTGCTAGGAACATGCAATGGGAAAGTCTTCTTCATTCGCCCCGCACTCTAGCACAGACCTTCCCCAGGCTGGGATCTAATTCGCACAATGTGCCATTTGAAACTCTAGCCTATCCCGCGCGCATGTCGCGCGGGATGCTCCTTCTCCGCTGGATCACTTCACGGATTTTTTGAACCAGGCCATGAAGCCCTCCGGTCCGCCGGGGAGATAGCCGGAATTCCGCGCGATTTCCTTACCCTTGCTGTCGAGCAGCACAAGGGTCGGAAAGCCCTGCACACTGTATTTTTCCTGCAAGGCGTCATTCTGTTTGGCGAGCTCCGGAGAGAGTTTTTTGCCTTTCGGGAAATCGAGTTCGACGAGGATCAGGTTCTTTGCAGCGAAGTCCTTGAAGGCCTGCTGCGAGAACGTGTCCTTGCTCATCTTGACACACCATCCGCACCAATCCGAGCCAGTGAAGTCGAGAAGCACGGGTTTGTTTTCTTTGGCGGCTTGTTCGAGGGCAGCTTTGTAATCGGTCTGCCAGCCTTCGGCGGCAAAGACGGTGGAAGCAGTGAGGAGCAGGGCGGAGAGAAGGAGACGTTTCATAGAATCGCAAGTTCCGTCGGATTTTCGAAAAATCAAATGCAAAGCGAGGCGGCGTCGAAGTTTGGAACAATCTCCTCGGTGAGAGGACTGGTCCGTCCCGCCGCCAGGTGGTGGGCGGCTGCATAGGCAATCATCAGAGCGTTGTCGGTGCGGAGTCCGTCTGGCGCAAACCGCACGGCAATTCCGAAACTTTTGGCTTTCTCCATCGCGGCGACACGCAGGGCGGCGTTGGCACTCACTCCGCCGCTGATCGAGATCAAGTCACGCCCGCGCATGCGCGCTGCACGAACCGCCTTAGCCACAAGCACTTCGACAACAGCCGCTTGGAACGACGC
>JBBQRY010000274.1:0-3522 GCA_038214335.1 Chthoniobacterales bacterium | reverse complement strand
GGAAGGTCTTTGGGGCGCACGGGGTGCTTGCTTGCTCGATTTGGGAAGGAACATCGATTGGAAAAGGATGGGGGTTAATCTCTTCCTCACACGATACACAGGCCTTGTCAAGGTAGTTACGATGAATTTACATTTTTTCCTGTCATCAGTTCAGCTTAGCTCACCTGACAGAAAAGCCGAGCAGCTCCATAAAATATGACGCTCCAACACTTTGCTGCATCCTGAAAATCTGAAGAATCAAAAACATGGGAAGAAATGTGTCTCTCGCCCGCCTCAGAAAAATTTTTCATGAAAATTGTTCGAGAACTATCGCGAACTGGTGACCTCAGAGGATGATCTGCGGATCCCTGAAAGAAGATCGGCGGATGCGGCATGCCCAGGTTCCCTGCGAATCACATCATTCAAAAGCCGCCGAGCCGCCCGCGCGTCGCCAAGGCCAAGGTGGGCCTGGGCTTGAAGAAACAATGCCTTCGTCGTCTGCCGAGCCTGCAAGTCGTCGTCGAAAAGCAGGAGTGTTGGCAGCGAGGTGGCAAAGTAATCGATTGTCGCCGCTTGTTTTTCGAGCTCAATGGCGTAGGTGAGAAGACCTCGCAGCAATCTCGTGGCTTCGCGTTTGCGTCCGAGCCGCTGAAGCGCGCGAGCGGAGTCAAAGGTCAGTTCCGAGTATGATTGCACGCTCATCTCCTGGAAGTCTCCGCGAAATTCCGCCGCTCGTTTCCACGATTCCGCCGCCGGCCCGCTTTCGCCGAGCAGGGACTGGGCCTCACCGGTCCAAAAGTGAATATCGGCGCAATTCGCCAGCGGGTGTCGCGCCTCCCCGAGGGTTGGCAGCGGGTGCAATGCCCTCTGAAAGTGATCGAGTGCGATGGAGGGATTTTCTTCCGCGAGGGCCTGTCGACCAAGTAGGAGGTTCGCCCGCACATATTGTCGGAGCATTTCTCCTTCGCCGCCTTCCCACGGCTGAAAACGTCTTGCCTCCAGAACCGCGTCCGCGATCTGTGGCTGACCACACTGATTGAGGAGTGCGCAGAATTCGATGGTGAGGTCATCCCGGACGGCTACCAAATGTTCCTCGGCTTTCAAAAGGCGGAGTCGTTTTTCTGGAAGGACGCCGAGACCTTTCAAGAGTTGATCGTATTCGTAGAGAAGTCGGGGATTTTCCGGGGTAAAACGCCGGGCTTGAGAGAAAGCGCGCTGGGCAGCGGCTGGTTTGCGGGAAATGTTGAAGAGTCCTATGCCAAGACAGCGCCAGATGACCGCATTGTCAGGTTGCAAACGGACCGCCGCCTGCCAGTGCCGAATTGCTTCGGCGTGCCGTCGCTTAGCGTAAAGCCAGTTCCCGATAGCGCCGTGTGCCCGCGCACGAAGATTATCCTGATCGAGCAGCAGGGATCGCCGGAGGTGTTCCCAAGCGCCGACCGCCAGATTACACCGGGCGTCGCCGGGATCACGGCAGAGTGCTTCCTGCCAATAAAGTATCGGACTCCGGGTGGCGTGGCGGTATTGCTCAAGGTGCAAGCCGGTGAAGTAGAGTTCATCCGCGCTTGCGATTTCTTCCGGTGGCGGCGGCTCGCTGGCGGCGAGCTTTTCCAGATCGGCGGCGGTGGGCAGCTCGGGAGCTGGCTGCTGCGCATAACGAATGATTTCACGTCCATCGCCATCCCAAACGATCAGCACCGCCCGCTCCCATGTTCGTCGGCTTCGGTGAGCAGGCGGTCCCAAGCATAGCCGAATTCCTGATTTCCCCACGTCCACTGCTTTTTTCCGGGCGAGATGTGTGGGTTCGCCACATGAACGATGCCTGCCTTGGCACGGTGGTCATATCCGCCGAAAAACGCTCCGCGTGTGCCCATGCACATGTAAGAAGTCGGGACCGGGATGTTCGCATACCACGAGAGATCATTGGTGGGGTGGGTGCCGTCGGGCTGGAAGTTGGGGGGCTGGTCATCCGCAGGAATCCCCCGTTGCGTGCGCTCGGCGTAATCGACTCCGTAGTAGTGTCCGCTGCAGAGCGGAAACGTGCTCATCGCCCGCTTGGCATGGTCGGCGACAAACGTCACATCTGGAGGGAAAAATGATTGATAGTGCTCGTGAACTTCCACTGCCACGTTTGCCCACCAGAGAAAGGTCTGCACATCTCACGTGTTTTCAAAAAGATCACTGGATGCTGTCCGCGCGCTTATCGAAAAATACGGAATGCACGGGCATCGCGGAGGACACGAGCGGTCGGATCGTGGGAACAGACACGCTCGGCGTCCAGCTCAAGGAAGACCGGGAGCACATGGCAATCGAATTGAAAAATCTCACCGCGCAGGGTCTTTACAAATCACCTTTATGGAAACACACCAAATGAGTCAGCCCTAGCCAGTTTCAGAGGTCGTTCGCGGCTTCGCAATTTACGGTTCCTACCTGGACAGCCGCCCTTACGGCAACGGTCATATCAACGACACATTCGTCGCGGCATTCAGTCAGGCTGGAACCCGCGTGCGGTATATTTTTCAACGCATCAATCACCGGATTTTCCAGGATCCCGAGGCCCAGATGGAAAATATTCAGCGAGTGACGGACGAGACGCAACGGAAGCTATCGCCGTCAAAGAGGGAGCATGAACGCGGCAAGAATCTAAATGAGATCAAGGAGGCTGGAAACCTGGAATCTGATGTTGGGGAAGGTGCCTCTGTTCTGGCGCTTCCAGTGGGCTGGTTGGCTTGCGTTCACGATTTCCTCGTTTCCCTCGAAGTGGGTGATGCTGGAAACCATTCCGGCTTCGATTGTGGTTTCTCTCCTACCGCGATGGATTGGTCTACTTTCGCGCCGTGGCTTTGTCTGGGATGGAGCCAGCTCTATTTCGGAATCAAGCTCATGCGGGAATGGGATACTCTTTCACCGAGGACATCCCCATCACTCCTGCCGTCCGGCCACCTGCACCAGCTCCGAAGGAGGCTGACAGCTCCGCCTTGCGAACGTCATCGACACCCAAGCCCCCGCCGGATCCGGTTGCTCATCCACACGAAGCACCAAATGATTGAACAATCCTCCGCGAAAAAAACAAGCCCTCAGACATTTGGGCCAATGCGGAACTCTCCCCCACACCCCTCGAGGCACTGCGCTTGCAGGACAAATCAGGACAAAATCGCTGCCAAAACTGCACTCAACTGCATTCTCGAAGAAATGACTCAGGAGCCAGAAAAGCCTTTATTTATCAGCTTCTGCAGGTGAAAAGCCGCTCAAAATGAATGGCGACCCTAACGGGATTCGAACCCGTGTTACCGCCGTGAAAGGGCGGTGTCCTAACCGCTGGACGATAGGGTCTTTGGAAGGGGGTCAGAAGATGGAGGAAAATCGGGGGGGTGGCAAGGGAAAATCTGCTTGGAGGGGAATTTTTTTCTTGGAGGGAGTATTTGGGGAGGAGGGGAGGGATTCGTGCAGGAGTTTGAGGAACGCATCGGCGGAGGCGTGTCCGACGGCGGAGACTTCGTCATGGCAGAGGGGGGAGGGGGAGAGTCCGGTTCCCCCGTTGAT
>JBBQRY010000273.1:0-3531 GCA_038214335.1 Chthoniobacterales bacterium | reverse complement strand
CGGAATCCGGACGCTGAAAACAAGCGGATATCTCACCACGCGTGCGCGCTGCAAGGATCTCCAATGGTGCCCCAATCAAATCCTCCTTCGTCACCCGCAAATACGCTGCCAACGCACGGTTCGCATACAGCACAATGTCGTCACCGGAAATCCGGGCCATCATCGTCGGGAAACATTCCGAGGTGGACATGACAAAAAAGATTCGTTGAAGCCTGATCAGCCGATCAATCCCGGCTCGTGAAGCACATCATACGCAATCCAACGCTTTCCGGCAACCCCCCAGAAAAGATACAGCCCGCCGCGACGAATGCCGCGACGGGCTGTTGTTCCCCCCAGAACAATCTTCAATGCCGATAAGAATACGGATTTCACAACCGCTTGCAAGGGATTTTTTACAATTTTTTTGAATGTGACATATCGTGTTTTCATTCAGTGGCTTTCGCACTTATACTTTTGCCCAAACAACCTCATTGGTGAGCATTTTTTCCCCATCGAAGTGAAAAAAGCCCTCAAATTCCCCTCCCGCGAGCACGCCCGGCAGCCAGTGAACATCATCCTCCCACATCTCATGGTAGGGAATCTCATCGAGCGGCGTCCAAAGCGGCAGTGCCTCTTCGGTCTCTGTGGCAACGCCCAAGCAGTCGTTCGCAGTAAAGACCGTGCAGTGCAGCGCGTAGCCATCGACGAATTGGAAATGCAGCACCCCGCACTCCACAACCCCAAGTGGCGTCACGCACAGCTCCTCCTGCGTCTCACGAACCGCCGCTTGCAAAGCGGTCTCGCCTGGCTCCAAACGACCGCCAGGCGCATTGATCTTCCCCGCCCCCAACCCCCGTTTCTTGCGAATGAGAAGGATTTCGCCGCCGCGCACCACAAAACACAGCGTCGCCCGCTCGGTAGGTTGCCAGGATTTCCAAAAATCAGACATAAACGAAAAGCCTAACCGGATTCTCGACGTTGCACAGGGCTTTTGCACTGGCCTTGCCCCCGACTCGACTATGGATTGACGTCAGCGCGATCACCTGCGATGAACATCCCATGCACAAACCACTTCTTTTTGCCGCCGCCGCACTCGCGATTTCTTTCACTGGATGCCAGACCACCAAATTGCCTAACCGATTCGCGAAGGCGGATACGAACAAGGATGGTCGGCTGACTTCCCATGAGGCCAGCGACTTCGTCGTCATTGGCGTGTTTGAAGCGCTGGATCGGAACAAGGATGGCAAACTTTCGCTTTCCGAATGTGCGGTGGAGGCAGCGCCTGCAACCATCCGCGATTTCAAAAAGCGCGATGCCAACAAGGACGGCTATGTCACCCACGAGGAAGCCATCACCTACGGACGCAAGTACGGTGTGGTGACATCAGCGTTCAAAAAAGCGGATAAAAATAAGGACGGTTTTCTGACCCGCCAAGAAATCACCGCTTTCTCAGGTTCCAAAGAAGGCGCGCCAAACTGAGTCGCTCGGATTTCCCGGCATGCGGATTTGGGAGGAATGCCCCCGGTCCGCAATGCGAACCTACGGCGAGGTGATCGGCTTTTGCGCGACTTTCGCAGCATGGGCATCCAGTTTACCAGCAAGCGCCTTGCTTTCGGGATCCAGTTGCGCCGCCCTCTGCCATGCTGCCATGGCTTCGGCAGTTTTTCCCAGCTTTTCGTAAGCATCTCCCATGTGCTCGTAAATGACCGGATCGGGTTCCGGCAGAAGCTCTAAGGCCCGCTCGAGCGTCTGGACCGCCTTGTCGAAAAGGCCTTTTTTGAAATAAACCCATCCCAAGCTGTCGAGGTAAGCCCCGTTCTCAGGCTCCGCAACCACGGCCTGACGGATCAGTATTTCTGCCTCATCGAGGTTTTCGCCGCGATCGGCCCACATGTAACCAAGGTAGTTTCCAGCCCGGGCGGCGGTTGAAGAATCTAGCGAAATCGATTTTTTAAAGGCCTCGGCGGCCGTCGAGAACCGTCCACTCTGCTCGGCGGAGACTCCGTAGCTGAAATAAAAATCGGCGTTGAGAAGATCTGGACGCGCACTATTCGCCTCCACCGCAATGCGCTCGTAAATTTTGATTGCTTCATCATGGCGTTGGGCCGCTCCCAGAGAATAAGCCTTGAACACAGGAAACTCCAAGAGCCCCGGAAACCGCTTGGTCGCCTCGTCGGAAACCGCCACCGCCCCGGCGCCATCCCCCACCCCAATGCTCAGGTGAATGATCTGGCTGTAGCGGAAGGGGTCCGCCGGCGCAACCACCTGCGCCTGCTTCAGGCTCGCCAGTGCCTTCTTCGGCTCACCGGTTTTCAGATGCAGTTTGGCGATTTGATCGTAGGCGCGAAAATCGAGAGGGTTGGCCCGGATGATCTCCTCCACCTGCCGGATTGCCTCTGCATATTCACCTGCCTGAACAAGCAGAATCACCAACTGGTCCCGCACGCCGTCCATTTCCGGCCGCATCGCCAGCGCCAGATGATAGAGCGGAATCGCCCGAGCAAACTCGTTGCAAAGCACAAACCCATTGCCCACCCGGACAAGATTCTCCGCCCGGTCGCCCGCAAATTCCTGCGCCCGCCCCAGCATCTCAACCGTCCGGACATCATCCACCCGACGCCGGTCCGGATCGTGCAAGCGGAGGTCGGCCAGATCGAGCCAGAATCCAGCACTCGGCGGATCTCGCTTCTCCGCCTGAGTGAACAGGCCATCCAGCTTCGATGCCTGCGCCGTCGCTTTGTAAATCTCAAACAAGATCTGGTAGGGCGCGGAATCCTCGGGTGCCGCCGCTTGCGCCCGCATGGCAAATTTTTCGGCCAATTGCGGCTTCTCAAGCTGCCGCAAATAAATCGCTGCCAAGGCCGCCAGCGGCTCCGAGGGACGCGTCGAAGCCTTCGCAGCATCCTTGAGCACCGAAATCGCTTCCGCCGTCTCTCCCATTCTCAAAAGCTGACGCGACACATCCATCGCCAAATCCGTGAACCCCGGATCCAACAAAAGAACCCGGCGCTTAGCCGCCAGAGCACGATCCGGACCCTCCGTCTCCTCCAAAAAGACCGCCTCTAGGTAGCGGGACGACTTTTCCGCCATCCGCTCATTCTCGGGCGTGAGGTGCAGGGGCTCGGGTTTCCCGTATTCCTCGGGAATCAGGGCGTCCGCTTCCTGACCCCGCAAAGAAGCCGCTGAACAAATCACCAACCCAAGAAGGAATGCCGCCTTCATTCGCGTGGCTTCCAGAGTGCGGCATCCACACAGGCCCAAAGGTGAACCACCCAGCCCATCGTGCCCAAACTGATGAGCCAGATCGCCGCCGCACCCAGCGCAAAAAGAATCGCGGCCAAAATCCGCCCCTGAATCAATTGACCCAGCCCGGCAAGAAAAAAGCTGGCTAGTGCGGCAATCACATTTCCGGCAGATCCACGTCCCGTGTTCATGATAACTATCCTTGCCCGAACCTGCTCCCCGCGCAAGTGATTTGACCGAACTTTCCTCTTTCTATCGCATAAGGATTCACGCACCTTGTGGCAATGAAAGTCCTTCTTGTTATTCTCG
>JBBQRY010000272.1:0-3544 GCA_038214335.1 Chthoniobacterales bacterium | reverse complement strand
CCGGGAAAATCGAAGAGAAAATCAAATTCGAGATCCAAATCTGAAAACGGGGAGACGTAGAAATGTTTCGGAATCCGGACATGGAACCGTCCGTCTTCCACTGGCACGAGATAGGGTTTGCCCTCGCCGAAGGTGTTGCCGACTTGGATCACGGACGTGAGCGGGCGATTCTCCGCATCGTAGCAAAAAAAGATCGAGACCGGATTGAAGGTATAGCCCAGGAGGCGGGGGAGAGTGAGCAGGCGAATGCGTGCCGGAACCTCGCGAAAACCCTCGCTCTCCAGGAAGAGGCAGAGATTTTCGCGCAGCGGAGCCTGTTTGAGCCGGAAGTAATCTTCCCCGCGCAGCGAATAAACATTGGGTTCGTCCACGCTGAAAATAGGCACCGAGCGCACCAGTTCGGGAAGCTCATCGAGGTCGAGGTGGAAGAGGAAAATCCGGTATTGGAATTGGTGGTCTTTGGGGAGGAAGCGCCGATGGAAGACTTGGCATTCGTAAAGGCAGGAGGCCTTCATGCGGAAAGGATTCCTCGCAAGTGTTCGCAGAGTCCGACAGAAGACGCATACGCATCTTCATGGAATCCATACCGGAAATAACTTCCGCAGAAGAAGATGCGCTGGGCGGGAGATCGCGTGTTCAGCGTCGGCAATTCCGCCTGTGCGCGCATGGCCTCGAGGGTAAAAACCGGGTGATCGTATGTCGTCTGGAACAGGATTTTGTCCGGCGGCAGGAAGGCCTCGGAGTTGAGCGAAAGGAAGCAGTTCGTTTTCTTGGAGACTCCCTGAAGCGCGTTCATCCAGTAATGCGTGGTGGCCGATGTGCGGCCTGCGGCATCCCGGTCAATGCGGTAGTTCCATGAAGCCCATGCTTGGCGTTTGGTCGGCATCACTGAAGAGTCGGTGTGGAGGCTGACAGAATTCCGCTGGTAACCAAATGCCGAAAGCAGACGCCGCTCGTCGGGGGCAGGGTCCGCCAGCATCGCA
Organism: Chthoniobacterales bacterium; assembly: GCA_038214335.1. Taxonomy (GTDB): domain Bacteria; phylum Verrucomicrobiota; class Verrucomicrobiia; order Chthoniobacterales; family Terrimicrobiaceae; genus QYQL01. Next base: position 2,561 of record JBBQRY010000272.1, on the reverse strand, counting down.
AGCGCCTCATCGGCATGTGCGGCGACAATCACGCGATCGAATTCCCCACTCCATCCGTCCTCGGTCTTCACGGTCACGCCGCTGGCAAATTCCGAAACGGAGACCACGCGGGCTGGCAGGCGCACCGGACGCACGGCGGCAACGATCTTGTCCACATAGGAGCGAGATCCCCCGCTCACCGTAAACCACGGATGGTGGGTGGTGACGCCAAGGAATCCGTGATTGTGAAAAAACCGGAGAAGGCTGTGTGCCGGAAACTCGAGCATGCGCTCCGGCTCTGTGGACCAGACAGCCGAACTCATCGGCACCAGATAAAACTCCAAGAAATCCCGGCCCAGCCGATGCTTTTCAGTGAACTCGCGCACGGTCATTCCCTCGGTCGCGGGATCTAGCAAAGCCGCCTGGGCGAGTTTGAAGAACCGGAGGATTTGATAAAGGAACAGGTAGTAACGCGGACGCAGGAAGTTTCGGCGCTGGCAGAAAACTTTTCCGATGCCCATGCCATTGTATTCGAGATGCTCGGGAATATGGCGCACGCTGAACGACATTTCGGCGGGCTTGGTGTGAACCCCGAGTTCCCTGAAAAGCCGGACGAGATTCGGATACGTGGCATGATTGAAAACAATGAAGCCGGTATCAATAGCCACCTTTTCTCCATCCTCCTCGACCTCCACGGTATTCGAGTGGCCGCCGGGCCGGGACTCACGCTCAATGAGCGTGATGTCGGCCACATCGCGGAGTCCCCATGCGCAGCCAAGGCCAGCCACCCCCGTGCCAATGATTGCAATGCGTTCTTTCACTGTGGCTAAGGAGATGAGGGTTTGCGGGTCTCCTCATACACCCGCTCCGGCACCCCGCGCAGATCGTATACAATGCCCAGCTTTTCCATGGTCCAAAGGATATAATACGAGACATCCACTTCCCACCAGTAGAACCCCTGGCGGGCGGAGGATTGGTAGTGGTGGTGGTTGTTGTGCCAGCCCTCGCCCAGAGTGAGGATCGCCAAAAAAAGACTGTTCCGGCTTTCATCCCCGGTCCCAAATCGCTTCGAGCCCAGGGTGTGAGCCAGCGAGTTGATGCAACAGGTTGCATGAAAAACGGCCGTCGTGCTGATGAAAAATCCCCACACAATCAACTGCCAGGCGTTGGTTCCAAGTCCGGGAGCCCATGCCGCGAGCGCGGCACCTGCCGCTCCAAGAAGCGCAATCAACAACAGCGGCCCCAGCAGATCGAAACGGTTCAGGAACACCAATTCCGGGAACTTCTGCAAATCGCGCACTTTGCTGTAATCGGTCGGAAAATTTCGACTGCTCGTGAGCCAGCCAATGTGCGACCAGAGGAACCCTTTGCACACCGGCGAGTGCGCATCCACGTCCTCATCCGAATGCGCATGGTGGTGACGGTGGACGGAGGCCCACCAGAGCGGACCACGCTGGACGGCTGTCAACCCGATGAGACCGAAGATGAACTGGGCCACGCGCGAGGTGCGATAGGCGCGATGACAGAAATACCGATGGTAGAATGCCGTCACCGCAAACATGCGCAAAACGTAAAGTGCCAGAGCCACGCCCAGAGCCGTCCAGCTCCATCCTGTCCAAATTACCCCAAGGCAACCAATGTGCAGGATCAAAAATGGAACCGCTCTCGAAAACTCAAATCGTTCCGGCTGATTTCGCACCGCCTCGGCTCCGCCGGGAAAATAATCCGAGTCAATGGCCTGAATCGTCGAAACCCAAAGCCGTTTCGCGAAGTTCATTCTCCGGGCATCCCAAGAGTTGAGAGGATTCGGTTGAGATCCTCGCTGCCGTAATACTCGATGTGAATGGAGCCTTTTTTTTCTCCGTGCTGGATGACGACCCGCGTCGAGAGCCGGTGGGTGAGCAAGTTTTGAACCCGGAGCACGGCCGGCGTCAGTTCGGCTGCGGTCGCTCGGGAGCCACTCCGTTTGGTCTGAGCGCGCCCGGATTTTGCAAGATGGTCTGCGACCAATTTTTCGGTCATCCGCACCGAGGCAGCGAGCCGCACGACCTGCTCGGCCAGAAACTTTTGCTCATCATGGGACTTCAGCGAAAGCAACACCTTGGCATGGCCTACGGAAAGCCGGTCATGCTTGAGCAGGCTCTGCACATCGGGCGCAAGGTCCAGAAGTCGCATGGCGTTGGCCACGGACGCCCGACTCTTGCCCACCTTCTTGGAGATGTCGTCCTGGGTGAGGCCGAAATCCTTCGATAGCCGCTGGTAAGCCGAGGCTTCTTCAATGGGATTGAGTCCCTCGCGCTGGAGGTTCTCGATGATCGCCAGCTCGAGCACCTCTTGGTCAGTGGCCTCGCGCACAATCGCTGGGGCTTCCGCCAGCCCCAGTTCGCGAGCCGCACGCAGCCGACGCTCTCCCGCGATGAGTTCATACTTGCCATGGACCTTTCGCACAATGAGCGGCTGGATAATTCCCCGCTCCCGAATGCTCTCGACCAGCTCGCTCAGATGCTCTGCTGGAAATTGCACACGCGGCTGCAACGGACTCGCGGTGATGAGATCGAGTCCGAGCTTTTGTACGCGTTCCC
>JBBQRY010000271.1:0-3571 GCA_038214335.1 Chthoniobacterales bacterium | reverse complement strand
GTTTCGTTAAAAAGCTGTGCCATTTGTGTATAAGCTTTCAAAACTTCAGGCGATTCGGCCATAATGCCCACTCGACGCATCTTACGGTGGCCCAGGCCCTTGAAGTGGTGGCCGAGATCCAACCCCAGCGCACGTATTTCATCCACATGTGCCACGAACTCGGACACGCCGCCACCGAGGCCACCCTGCCGGATTCCGTAAGGCTTGCTTATGATGGATTGCGCATCATCGTTTAAGAAATACTGCTGGGCCGCACTGCTGGTGGGGTTGCTCTTTGGCGGCACGGCTTTCGGTGCCGGACGCGATGCCGCCGCGACGGTCGTGGTCTATAACAAAAGCAGCCCGGACTCCAAAAGCCTTGCGCTGTATTACGCCGGACGCCGGAACATCCCTCCCGCACAGGTCATCGGACTGAATTGTCCCGAATCTGAAGAAATCACCCGCAGCGACTACGAAGCATGGATCGCGGCCCCGCTGCGGAAAATCTTTCGCTCGAAAGGCTGGTGGAAATTCGGACGCGATGTTGTCGGTGCAAATGCCGTGACGTATTCCACGATCCGCTACGTCGCAATTATGCGCGGGATGCCTCTGAAAATTGCGCACGATCCGACGATCCCTCCGGCCGACTTCGTGCGGGATATGCCCATTGAAATCACCTCTCGCAATGAGGCCTCAGTCGATAGCGAGATCGCAACCCTCGGCATGATGCCCAAGACCCCTGCGGGAGTTTTTCCCAATCCGTATTACCGCCGGTTCACGCCGATTTTGGAGGACCCCATTCCTCTAGGCATCCTGCTTCCGGCGCGGCTCGATGGGCCAACGGCTTCGATTGTGCGGGCCATGATCGATGATTCGCTCGATGCCGAGCGCGATGGGCTGCGCGGCTGGTCGTATGTGGATGGACGCGGGATCACGAGTGGCGGCTACGCGGAAGGCGATGCATGGATGTCGAATGCCGTGCGAGCCATGCGCGAGCAGGGGTTGCCGGTCATTTTCGACCAGCATCCCGAGACGTTTCCTCCCGGGTTTCCCGTGACCGATGCCGCGATCTATTACGGATGGTATGCCGCCTCGGTCGAGGGGCCATTTGCGCAGCCCGGGTTCACGTTCCGTCCGGGCGCAGTGGCTGTGCATTTGCATTCCTTCAGTGCCTCTACTCTACGAAGCGCGACTTCCTCTTGGTGCGGTCCACTGCTCGCGCGAGGCGCAGCCGCCACCCTCGGGAATGTCTATGAACCCTATCTGGCCCTCACCGCCAATTTTGACATTTTTCAAGATCGGCTCATGTCGGGATTCACGCTTGCGGAAAGCGGATGGATGTCGCAGCGCGCGCTTTCGTGGATGGGCGTCCTTGTGGGCGATCCGCTCTACCGACCTTACGCCGCATGGCGGAACGGACCTCCCACCGCGTCGGACGCATGGCAGCAATACCGGTCCATCATTTTGAAAGCTGGCGGACGTGTCACCAGCGCCGCAGACGCACTGCAACAAGCCGGACAAAAATCCCGCAACAGCCTCTTCGATGAGGCGCTGGGAGCTGCTCGGATGGATGAAAATGATTGGGCTGGGGCCGTAGAGAGCTTTGCATCAGCCCGCGCACTGGCATCCTCCCCCGCCGTCCGCATCCGCCTTGATCTCGAATCCGTCGTGTCCCTCAAGGCCCTCGGCAAAAATGCCGAAGCGACCGCGCTTGCACAAACCGCTAGCGCCGCGCTCGAACCCGGTCCCCAAAAAGATCTTTTCCAAGGATTTCTGCCCGCCCCGCCTCCTGCTACTGAGATGCCTCTGGAATCCCATCCGCAACCCCCTGCAGATCAGGCTCCAATGAAGACGATCACCACTCCGCCGACTACCCCCACGCTCCCGACCCCCACGCCAACGCCCGAGCCGACCCCGGAGCCCACACCAACCCCGACGCCGGTGCCTTTGCCGCCGGCTATTCCGGAGATGCGGCCATGAATGCAGAGACCTACGCATTGGCCCGAGCGGGCTGCATTGTCCGTGAACCTTCGCCTGTCGATTTGCCGGAACTCGAAATCCAAGCAAGGCTGTTTGCTGGAGAATACGGCACGCGCTGGATCTCGACCCACGGCCTTGAGATCGAGGTGATTTCCTTCGGACACTGGAACCGTGAATCCGGGCCGGATTTCAAAGGCGCCTGCCTGCGCATCGGGGACACCGAGCCGATGCTGGGCGACATCGAAGTCGATATGGATCCGCGCGATTGGGAGCGACACGGACATGCCACGAATCCCGCCTACGATAGCGTGCGGCTCCAGCTTTTCGTCCATCCGGCTCCCGCCTCCTCGTTTGCGCGCACATCGGATTTCCGCGAAATCCTACAAGCCCGCCTGCTCGTCGAAGCCCCGTCTTCGCCCGTGCCGGAAGTCCTGCCCGGCGCGGTCGATTCGGAATCCGCTCTTGCCATGATCTGCGAAGCGTCCGAATTCCGCCTCCGCACCAAACACGCCGCCCACACCCGAGCCGTCTCTCTCCATGGAGCGGATACCGCACTTTTCCACGGCATTGCCAGCGGGCTGGGATATAAGAACAACGCGATTCCTTTTCTGCTCGTTGCCCAGCGCACCGGATTGCGTGGAGCGGCTGGGGCCGAAGGCGAGGCCCTGCTCTTTGGGCTTTGCGGATTCCTTGAGCCCCGCACGTTTGACGACGGCGATCCCGTGACGAAGGACTACCTACGCCCGCTTTGGGAAGCATGGTGGGAGATGCGCGACGGTCTCTCTCGCCTCGTGCTCCCACCCAAACTTTGGAAGTTCTCCGGCATCCGTCCCTCGAATCATCCCCACCGCCGCATGGGGGCCCTTGCCATGGTTTCGGACCGCTTCCCCCAGCTTCTCCGCGCAATTCGCAAAGAGGACGCATCTGGATTCAAAAGCTTCTTCGACTCCCTCACGCATCCGTTTTGGTCCCATCATTGGAACCTCTCGGCCGCCCACCTCGGAGGCGAACTGGCCCTCGTCGGACCCGATCGTGTGCGCGACCTCCTCATCAATGCGTATTTCCCCTCCCTCCCCATTGAAAAAGCCCGCGATTCTCTCCTGACACTGCGCGGCGGAACTCCCAGCGGACGCCTCAAAATCGCCTCCAAGTGGCTCACGGGTGCCGTCCACCCAACCCTCATGCGCACCGCCCACCAACAACAGGGACTCCTCCAACTTTTCAACGACTTCGGCACCCTCCCGGCGCTCGAAGCGAGGGAGAGGATTAAGTTTTAAGTCTCAGGTTTTAAGAGGATGGAAGTTTTTTGCGGCTCATCTGGACCGTGTGGAATGCTGCGGCGCTATTTCCTCGTCAGGCCGAAAGGTGGTGTGCGAGATTTGGCGGATGCGGTATTTGAAGCAACCGGGGGTTTGGGTCACGATTTCGCGGCATCCGTTTGGGGTGCTTTTGGCGGCTCTATTTTTGATGATGGTGCTGGCACCCAGCACGTCCTTGTTAGGGGATTGGATTCCGGTCCTGCGCGGAATGCCGTCGGTGGCTCCGCTGAGCCTGATGGTGATTGCTGCTTCGATGCTGACGCTTTGGCGGAGGGCGCGCCACCATTTGCGGC
>JBBQRY010000270.1:0-3582 GCA_038214335.1 Chthoniobacterales bacterium | reverse complement strand
CTCATCATCGCCATCATCGGCATCCCCCTCGTCCTTGCCTACACGGCCAGCATCTACTGGATCTTCCGAGGAAAAGTCACCCTCACCAAGCACAGCTACTGAGTTTCCGGTTTTCGAGCGCCCGGTTTCCTTCTGGCCGGCTCACTCAGACGAACAGGGGATCCAAGGTGAGTCCGTTCTTCTCGCAGTATTTGCGGAACTCGGCATCGTGCCCGGTGAGCACCTCATCCAACACGGCGGCATCATCATTGTATCCGCCAGGCAGGTTGTCCGGAATGATGTCCACGCCCTTGACCAAGTAGCGCACTGCAAAAACCGACTCGGCCAAGGCCGGGATGTCGTCGCATGCATACGCATCGTCCAATACATCTTCAATGAACCTGAGTAAAAACGCACACTGCCGCCCCAGTTTCGGCTGGCCCTCGTCCACCAAAAGCCCGGCTTTCAATTTGTAAGCGGCCAAATGACTGCGAAAGACATCAATCTGCCCTGCCGTTAGCGCCTGACCACCTTGAACAACAAATTCGGAAAATGAAGACATGCGCGGAGTAAACCGAATCACTTGCCGAGAAACAAGAGGAAACCTCGGGTTCGCGATCCGAGGGGCGCATCTCCGAAAAGCGCACCAAAGGAGAGGAGACATTCCGGCACGACATGTCTGTCCCATTCCCCCGGCCTGTCAGTGTTTGCACTTTCGGGCCGATACTGCCCCTTCCGATCAATTTCCTTCGACTCCGGGTGTCTGTTGTGCCAATGTGAAAAAGTATGAAATCCACCCGCATCGTTGAACAACTCGCCATCTTCATCGCCAACAAACCGGGAACGCTTGCTGCGGTTTGCGACGCTCTCGCCGAGGGCAAAGTCAATATTTACGGACTCACGGTCTCGGACACCGTGGACCACGCGGTGGTTCGGATGGTGGTGAGCGACACTCGCAAGGCGATTGCCTTGCTGGAGGCACGCGGCACATTGGTCATTGAGAATGATGTCATCATGATGGAAAATGACAACCGTCCTGGCAGCCTCTCGAAGATTGCCAAGGAATTGGTCAAAGCGAAGATCAACATTGAATATGCGTATCTGGCCTCGATGCCGAAGGCGCAAAAGGGATTACTGATTCTGCGCGTGGGGGATGTGAAAAAAGCGTTGAAGATTCTTTCCAATCCGGCCTTGGGTCTGTAGGGTGCAAGGTCCACAGCGGAGTTTTTAGCCCCGCTGACAGCCCCAAAGATGGCATCCAAGCTCGAACATATCCTCACCCAGCTAGGACTCATCCCACTTTATCCGCTTTTCCGTCGCGAGAAGGTAGATGATTCCCTACTTCAGGAACTCAGCGATTCGGATCTCCGCGAGATCGGAGTAGCGAAGCTCGGCGACCGCAAGCGCCTGCTTGTCGCTTTTGCCGGTGCAAAGGCCATGGGCCAGCCAGAGCATGGGATCGAGACGCGTCCCGCGTCGAAGCCCGTGGACGCCCCCGAGCCGGTTTCCGAGCCCGAGCGAAAATCTAAACCTGTCGGCAACTACGCGGATCACCCGGGCAGCGCCTCGTTGACGCGTCCGTTCCTGAACAGCCTTGGGATGTCGTTCGTGCCGACCACGCGCAGCAAGACTCTCTTTTGCACGTGGCAGGTTCGTGTGCTCGACTACCAGCAGTATTGCGATGAGACGCAAACGGCATTTCCCGAAGTGGATTTTGAGCAGACGCCGGACCATCCGGTGGTGAATGTCTCATGGAATGATTCCCACCATTTCTGCGAGTGGCTGAGCAAACGTGAGATTTGGCTCGGTCTGCTCACAGCACGTTTCCAATACCGCCTGCCGAGGGATGACGAATGGAGCGCCGCCGTTGGGCTGCCTCACGAGCATGCAACGAGCCCGCGCAACCGCAGCGGCCTCGTTGAGGGCTACCCATGGGGGCCGGATTTTCCACCGCCTCCTGGCGCGGGCAACTACCACGCCCGCCTTGCCGTGGATGACTTTCCTGAGACCTCCCCGGTGGGAAGATTTCCTCCCAACAAATTCGGACTCTACGACATGGGCGGCAATGTCTGGGAATGGTGCATGGAGGAGTATGAAAAAGGCAGCTCATTCCGCGTGCTGCGGGGCGGGTCGTGCTTCAATGATGACCCCGAGTTTCTGATGTCCTCCCACCGTGACAAGCAACCCGCGGGCAAAGGACGCAACAATGTCGGAATCCGACTCGTGCTGGCGACCCAAAGCGAACGCGATCCATGGTATAAGGCCTGAGCGGATTTCCCAAGCCTTCGCCGCCGCTCCGCAACATGATTTCCCGCGTCGTCACTGCCGAAATCCTTGATTCCCTCGAACCCGACGACCCGCAGGCCATGCGAAGCCGCAGGGATTTGAGCCGGATTGATGGTGTCCTTGGCGGAGCCCGCTGGATCGCCCGCACTGCCGCCCGGCATCCCGAGTCCGCCGCACGCGGAATCGTCGAACTCGGAGCTGGCGGGGGCCTCGTCTGCGAACGGTTGGCGTCGGCCATTCCCGGTGCTCCGATCACTGGCCTCGACCTTGCTCCGCGACCTGCGGGACTGCCTCCTGAGATCGATTGGAAGCAGGGGGATTTTTTCGACACCCTGCGCGGAACCACCGGAGAAATCGTCGCCGGCAACCTCATTCTCCATCATTTTCAGGATACCGAACTCGCCCTCCTTGGGCGGCAATTGCGCGGATTCCGAGTGGTCGCATTTTCCGAACCGCTGCGATCCCGCGTTTCCCTTGCACTTTCTCACGTGTTTGCCCCGCTGGTTGGTCCCGTGACAAGACACGACATGCCGGCCAGCATCCGGGCCGGATTCCGACCATCCGAACTGGCACCGCTCCTTGGTCTGGATGTGTCGAAATGGACCATCCACGAGTCCGTGAACCGGCTTGGCACGATTCGCATACACGCATGGCGGGAATGACACGTCCCATCACCATAGCGGGCGGAGGGCTTGCAGGGCTGGCTCTCGGCGTTGCGTTGAGCCGCCGGGGCGTGGAAACGACCCTGCACGAAGCCGGAAGCTATCCGCGCCACCGCGTCTGCGGGGAATTCATCAGTGGCGTTTCCTGCAACACGCTGGTTCGCCTAGGGGTTTTGCAATGCCTTAGCGAGGCGGTTCCGCTCGCCAACTCCCAATGGTTCGACGCCCACGGACTCCTTGCATCGCTCTCCGTGGAAGCGCGGGGGATCTCCCGCTGGCGGCTGGATGAACTCCTCCAAAAAGAATTCGCGGCATCCGGCGGAGATCTCCATACCAACTCCCGCATCCAGCCGGGCGAGGGGATCATTCAGGCCACCGGTCGCATCCGCACCGAAGGGAAATGGATCGGCGTGAAATGTCATGTCCGCCAGATCGAAATGAAGGCCGATCTTGAAATGCACATCGCATCCAATGGCTATGTCGGACTCGCCAGAATTGAAGACGGCCTCGTCAATGTCTGCGGGCTTTTTCGTAAGTCAACCGAGGTGGGAGGACGCCGCGCACTTTTCCAATGTCTCGAAGCCGGGGGTCTCGGCGCCCTGGCGCAGCGGATTGAAGCTTCCGCTCCCGATCCGGACTCGTTCTGTGCGGTCGC
>JBBQRY010000269.1:0-3611 GCA_038214335.1 Chthoniobacterales bacterium | reverse complement strand
CATCTCCGAAAAGTGCAAACAGGGAGAACAGGCGTCTCGCCTGTTTGGTGACTGGCTATGGTCTGCGGAGTCTCCACTCCCCACAGGCGGGACGCCTATGCTCCCTGACCTTCCATCGCCGATTGCACTTTTCAGAGATGCTCTACCCCCGAGGACGGTTCCCGCAACTCTCTTCTCGCTAACGGACGGGATATTTGGTGGACTGGTCGCCTATGAAAATCGCGCGATTTTTTCTGCTTCTGCTGGTCATGGTGTTGGCGGTCGGCTGTGCGACGGATGCCAAAAAGCCACCGGTGCCTCCGGGGGAGGCGGCGATGAAGAAATTGGACGTTGCGGGCGTGAAGCTCGGGGATGGCAAGGGGGTCCTGCGCAAGTTTGGAACGGCAAAGAAGAGTTCGCTCTCGACCCGAGACCGCGAGGTTTACGAAATCTATAAACCCAATCCGTATATCAGCATGTTGGTGCTGACCTTTCAGGACGGACGCGTTCGCAAGATGGAACTCCGGTATTTTCAGGGTCCGACCGAGAACACGCTGCGGACTGCAGGCGGTTGGGACGGACTGCGGAATTATTTGGTCGCGCGATTTGGTCCGCCCACGCGCACGGGTGCAGCGGTCCCGCAGCTCACCGATCTCCGCGGCCTCAACGCCTCGTATGCGAAGTTCAACGGCGAGTGGATCTTTCCGAAAATCGGACGCCGAATCCATTACATCGCCCTAGCCGATTCCAAAGGAGGCGTCGGGGCGATCACGTTCCTAGATACGACGCCGCGGCAAAATGCCGCACCGGGAGTCCAATCTGGATCGCCGGTTTCGGGCGGACCGCAACCCGGGTTCTGATCCGTCCGTGCGCGCGTGTTGCAGCGCCCATTCGGCTTTGTCACCCGGCATTTTTCACGCTCTGGGAGCCATCTTCTTCATCGGCACGAACCGCGACATGATGTTCAGTTTTCATGTGTTTACGAAACCCCTTCTCGTCGCTCTCTTGGCATTGGTTTGCCTGGGGTGTCACCAATCGGTTCCCGCACCTGAGGTCCAAGGGGATTTTCCGCTGAGAGCATTTCTGAACATTCGAACGCTCTCGGGAACCTATATGAGGGATTCACAATCCTCGGATTCGCGCAGTCGAATATGGAAAATGACGGGCAAACATTAGACCGCGGCTACGGGGGTTTTGACTCGGCGGTTCGCCTAAAGAAGTATGTGGGAGCCTTGGCGATCCGGTCCGCTCCCACGAAAGAAAAGCTGGAAGAGGGGCGGTAAACGGGCCGCATGATTTCTCGACGAGCGGGGCGGAATGCGCCATAGCTGGAGGATCGACGGATGCTGGTGATTCTGCGTTGGTAGAAGCGGACGCAGGGAGCCGCGCACCGGAGCTGCGACGAAAACACATTGATATGAGCGATTTTTCACCGGAGAAAAAACTGGCTGGGATTCTTGCGCCGCTGAGTGCGTTGCGCGGCGAGGCGGACCTTGGGGTGGGCGACACGGCGGCGCTGGTGGAGTTCGCCAGTTGGGCGGCAAAGAAGGGGTTCGGACTGGTGCAGATCCTTCCTGTCCAAGAAACCGGCAGCGACCACAGTCCGTATAACATCCTGAGTTCGATGGCCTACGAGTCTTCCACGATCACGACGACCCCGACTTGGGTGCCAGAGCTGACGCAGGAAAAATTCGATGAAATCACGAAACGGCATCACGTCGAGGAACTACGTGCTGGTGGCGTGAAGTATGGGGCGGTCAAGGCGCTCAAGAACGAGCTGTTGGAAGCCGCCTTTCGGGTTTTTCGCACGCGCAAGGCCTCGCCCGTCCGCGTGCGCTCGTATGGAAAGTTTGAGCGTGATGAGAGCGATTGGTTGGCGCCTTATGCGTTGTTCCGGGCTTTGGTGGATTGGAATGAGACCGAGGTGACGACTGATTGGCCCGTCGAGCATCACACGCCAGCGCGCGCTGAGGAGTGGATGGCCGACCTTCCTGCTGCGGAGAAGAAAGAATTTCGCGACCGGATTCGGTTCCATTCATATGTCCAGTGGCTGGCAAAAATGCAGTGGAAGACGGTGCGGGCGGCCTGTGACAAATTGAAGATCGCGCTGGTGGGCGACATTCCGGTGGGGGTGAGTATTTTCAGTGCCGATGTGTGGGCAAATCCTTGGCTCTTTGACCTCTCTCGATCCAGCGGTGCCCCTCCCGAAAAAGTGTTTAAGAGCGATCCGTTCACGGCGCGCTGGGGCCAGAATTGGGGGTTTCCGCTCTACGATTGGCAGGCGATGTCGCACGACAATTTTGCATGGTGGCGTCGGCGCTTGGGAGCGGCCTGCGAGGTGTTCCACTTCCTGCGCGTGGACCATGCCCTCGGGTTTTTCCGGATTTACAGTTTTCCATGGAGGCCTGCGGAAAATGAGCGGATCACCGAAATGTCGCCGGATCAGGCGGCTGCGCTCACCGGGGGACGTCTGCCGGGGTTCGTGTTCCAAGACGACAGCACGGAAGAAAACCGCGAGCGCAATCGCTTCCAAGGCGAAATGCTGTTCAGGGTCTTTATCGAGGCCTCTGGTCCGCATCGTCTCATTGCCGAGGACCTCGGCGAGGTCCCGCCGTATGTGCGTCCGACCCTTGCGCAGTTGGAGGTTCCGGGATTCAAGATTCCGCAATGGGAGCGCAACGCGGAAGGCGGCATGATCCCGGGGGCCGACTACCAGCGGCTGAGCCTCGCGACCTTTGCCACGCATGACCATCCGCCGATCCACCAGTTCTGGAACGATTTGCTGGCTGAGCACGAAAACCCGGAGACGAGAGAGGCCGCCGAGCGCAAGATGAAGGAATTTCTGACGTTCTGCGGGTGCGGCGATCTGCCGGTCCCCCAACCGTTCACCAAGGAAATCCGCAATGCCTTTGTCGGCGGACTCTTTGCCTGCAACTCATGGATTGCGGTCCACCAGATCACTGACCTCTTTGGACTGAAGGACCAGTTCAATATTCCCGGTGCCGTCGGCGATGAAAACTGGACCATGCGCATGGATGGTCGGCCCAGCGCATGGGATAAGTTGCATCCGGAAGCCGTTGCTTTTGCCTCGGAGGCTTTAAAAAAATCCGGACGTTCGACACGCGAAGCCTGATTCTTCTGGACGATGGACACCCTGCAAGCCGATTCCAAACGGAGAGTGGCCGACCGAGAATCGGGCCGTGCCGTGACTCTGCGGCCATGGCTCTACCTTCGGCAAATGGCAGCCACCGGTCTTTTTTTTGTGGTGGGCTTGGGGCTCTCTTCGGCGTGTTGGTTGGCCCACCAGCTCGGCGGCAGGCGGATTCCGTCATCCGTTGGCCAGCGGATTCTGCGAGCTTTTTCGCGCGTTTATGTTTCGGCGATGCAGAGGATTGGCGTGTTGCGAGTAGAAGCCCATGGGTTCGAGGCACTGGCGGATCTGCACGGCACGGTGATCGTGTCGAATCATCCGGCGCTGCTCGATGCCTTCTTGCTGCTGGCCCAGCTCCCTCCTGCCGCCTGTGTGATGCGCGCGCAATTGCTGCGCAATCCGGCCATGTGCGGCACGGCCTTGCTCGCAGGATTTGTCACGAATGATTCCGGACCCGGATTCGTGCGGCAGGGCATTGCAC
>JBBQRY010000268.1:0-3617 GCA_038214335.1 Chthoniobacterales bacterium | reverse complement strand
CTGAAAAGTGCAATCGGCGATGGAAGGTCAGGGAGCATAGGCGTCCCGCCTGTGGGGAGTGGAGACTCCGCAGACAATAGCCAGTCACCAAACAGGCGAGACGCCTGTTCTCCCTGTTTGCACTTTTCGGAGATGCGCCCGCCGAACCCAGCGCGAGCCGAGCGGGATACCGTATTGGAACTTGCGACTGTGCTCGCGGATCAGGAACGGCAGGTCCTTAGAAAGCTGAAGTTCAAAATCCGGCTCTAGCACCGCGCAAAGTGCCTCCCAGGAGGGACCTGTTGCGGATCTGCCTCCGATCCAGTGCTCGGGGTCGGTGTATTCGGGGAGCCAAGAAAAGGGCGTGGACAAAATGAGCTGACCGCCGGGGTTGACGAGCGAGGGGAGCCGCTGAAGGAATCGCGTGGGTTCCGGCAGACGGCAGAGGAGGTTGGCGGCCATGACGAGATCGAAGGGTCCGAGGTGAGGGTCGAGGGCGGTGGCATCACCGGTCTCGAATTTCAGGCGCGAAGGATCCACTCCCTCTGGACGCTGCGCGGTGAAGGGCATGGTCAACTCACCTTCCACCGACACGTGGCAGGTCAAAGATCCCTCGGTGCGCAGGGTTTCTGCCGCACGGATAAAGGCACTCGAGAAATCGATCCCGAGCACAGAATCCGAAATTCGTGCCAGTTCGAAGGCCGTGCGTCCGACCGCGCAGCCGATATCGAGAGCCGATCCAATCGGGCGAGAGGCATCGACGATCTCGGTGACAAGCCTCACCGGGAACCCAAACGCTTCGGAGGGAATCGCGTGTTCGCCGGAATAGGCGTCGGAATCCGCATAATGAAAGAACAGGTATTCCGCAATCAGCCGGTCAGATTCGTAAGGGTTCATCACGAGATGAGCGTCTTGGCATGGGCAAGGGCTTTTTCGACCATGGCAGGTTCCTTGCCGCCGCCCCGTGCAGCATCCGGCTTGCCACCGCCCCGTCCACCCACAATGGGCGCAATCGCTTGGATGATTTTTCCAGCTTGGATGCGCGATACAAAATCCGGAGAAACAGTCGCGACCAAGGAGACCGCACCATTGGCGGTTCCCGCCAGCACGCAAACCCCCGCAAACCCGCCCTTCATGGCATCCGCGACGCCCTGGACGGCATCCGCCTCGACTTCGCCAAGATGCGCGGCAATGACCGGCACGTCCTTGACGATTTCCGCCGCTGCGATGAGTTCGCGTGCTCGGGCCGAAGCCTCGCGTGAGCGCATCACCTTGAGGGATTTTTCCAACTCCTTCTGGTGCGCCAGCAAAGACTCAATTTTCTTTTCAACGTCCGGGCTGTTCACTTGGGCGGCAATCGCGGCCAACCGGTCGGCATTGCGCACAGCATGGGCACAGGCCTCGAGTCCGGCCACGGCTTCGATCCGGCGCACGCCGGCGGCAATGGCCGACTCGGTCAGAATCCGAAACGCGCCAATCTCCCCTGTCGCCCGCGCATGGGTGCCCGCACAAAGCTCCATGGAGTATCCATCCAGCGCCAGCGGCTTGCCTCCGGCCTGAACCACGCGCACGGTCTCTCCGTATTTGTCACCAAAGAATTGCATGATATCCGCCCGTCCCCGCACATCTGCATACGCGACTTCGCTCCAGGAAATCGGCGCGTTCTCCAGAATTCGCTCGTTCACAAGCTGTTCGATGTCCCTCACCTGCCGGTCGGTGAGCGCGCCGTGGTTGAAGTCAAACGTCAGCTTGTCGGGCCCGACAAACGATCCTTTCTGCGTCGCCTCCTGCGAAACGACTTCATGCAGCGCCCAGTGCAAAAGGTGGGTCACCGAGTGGTGGCGCTGGATCGCGCGCCGCCGCGCGGCATCCACCCAGACCTCGACCGCCATCCCGACCTCCGGCGCATCCGAGGATTCCAACAAGTGAAGAAATGTTGCGCCGGATTTTTGGGTGGCAGTGATTCGCCAGACATCCGCCCCGCGGGTGATTCCGCCGGTGTCGCCGACCTGACCGCCCATCTCGGCGTAAGCGGCGCTCGCATCGAGGATGACCGCCGTTTTGTCCTTGAGATCCACCACCTCTAAAACCGTTGCAGGGGTGAGCAGAGCGTCATATCCCACGAACCGGGTGGGTTCCTTCGTGGCGACTTCCGAGAGCTCAATCACCTGACGTTTCTGCGAAGCCCGGGCCCGCGTCCGCTGGTCGTTCATCAATTTTTCAAAACCCGCGGTGTCCACCGCAAGCCCGCGCTCGCGGGCCATGAGTTCGGTGAGATCGAGCGGAAACCCCTGCTCGTCGTAAAGCCGGAACGCGAACGCGCCGGAAATGATTGCGGGAGCGCACGCTTCCAGCGTGCCGGGCTTCGCATCCTGCGGAGCCCCCTGATCCGCCGGATCCCATGTCCACAGCCAAGGATACCTTCCTTGGGAGTCCGTTAGACCCGATTGGAGGGGATTCCTGCAAATATAGGAAAACGCTTCCTCCAACTGCCGGTCGTCACGCATCAGGATATCAAACGATTCCTTTTCCCAAACGGATATTGTAGGCGTTTGTTCCACCCGGTTGATCTCATTGGCGGTGTATGACTTGATCGAGTGAAACAATTCCGTGAGCGTCCAAAAGATTGCTGTTCCGTCGGCGGACGTTTCCTTGATGGAAGGCTGGAACAAAACGTGGACATGGTCGGGCATTACGCAGGTCGCGAACAACTCATAGCGCTGGCCGTCAAAGTGGCGCACCGAGTCGAGCACCAGAGTGCGCACCGCCGGAGACAACTCCCTGCGCTTGTGCGTGGAAAAAGTGACGTGGTAAATCCCGTGAGGCCGCTCGTAGTGAGGGAGGCGGCGCTTGGTGTATCTGGTTCCAGAGGACTCCGGCTGGAAGCCGGCGTCAGCACGCTGGAAGCGTGCGCTCCCGGTCGCAATCCCCACCTGCCCAGCCTCGCGCTCGAAGAGTTCGATCCCTTTGTCGAGCGTGCGGTTGAAGGCTTCTTCTTCGCGGCGCAGCACGTCTTCGATGAATGCCTGCTTGGTCCGGACCTCGGGAAAAACATCCCCCATCGTGCGCGCGAGGACAGCGGTGAGCTGATGGAAAAACGGCTCGTGGAATCCGAGCGTGCGTCCGTATTTCACAGCGCGGCGCAAAATCCGGCGCAGGACGTATTGGCGGTCCGAGTTCCCCGGCTGGATGCCGTCGGCAATCGCGAAGCTGAGCGTCCGGATGTGGTCTCCGATCACGCGGAATGCCACATCGATTTTTTCCTGTTCGGTGTCCCCGGTGCTGCCGGTGACGGGCAGGGTCGAAGCGTATTTTTTTCCGCTCAACGCTTCGATGCTGTCGAAAATCGGACGGAAAATATCCGTCTCGTAATTCGAGATCCGCGCATGAGAGAAATCCGTGAACCCTTTGGTTCCCTGGATGATCGAGGTCACGCGCTCGAAGCCCATGCCGGTATCCACATGCCTTGCAGGGAGCGCGGTGAACGAGCCGTCGGGGTTCGCATTGAACTGGATGAACACGAGATTCCAAATCTCGATGCAGCGGGCGTCGCCTTGATTCACCAGCGCGCCCTTCGTGTCGCCCGCCGGGGTGAGGTCCACGTGCAATTCGCTGCACGGGCCGCACGGGCCGGTGTC
>JBBQRY010000267.1:0-3624 GCA_038214335.1 Chthoniobacterales bacterium | reverse complement strand
ATGCTGCGGTTTCACTATGACCGCGTTTCGGTAGGATCAGAAGTGCGCCAACTGGATGCTTTGAATCGGATCACCGGCCAGCTCGATGCTGTGGTGATTCCGCGTGAAGCGATGGGCTTTGGCGATGTCAAATTTCTTGCCTGCATTGGAGCTTTTCTCGGCTGGCAGGCGGTGCTGTTCACCCTCTTTGCCTCCTCGATCATCGGCTGTGTGGCCGGCGTGTCGGCGATCCTCCTCTCGCGCGGAAAGTCCCCCGGAATCCTTCCCTTCGGGCCGTATCTTGCGCTGGGGGCAGCTTTATGGCTTTTTGGTGGGCGCGAGTGGATGTCATGGTATTTTGCTCATCTGGGAAGATGAAAATCGCATGCGCCAAAATCCCCCTGACTTTTTCGGAATTCTCAGACCTCTAGGACGAACTGCGCCATAGGCGCTACCAACATGGCTAAAAAATTACCTTTCTTTCAACTGATCCGCGCCTTTTGGGCACCCTACCTGCGCCTAGTCCAATACCTGAAGCCCTACAAACGCCGCTTCGTGCTCGGCTTGGTGTTCGGAATTCTCGCCGGCGTGCTCAACGGTGTTTTTCCACTCGTTATTAAAAAAGCGGGGGAGGCCATCATGCCTCCAGGACAGGCCATGCCTTCCATTTCCGCCAAGGACGTGATGGGAAGTGGGACAGACTCTGGCCCGGGGATTGAGAGCGTGATCTGGATCAGCCTCCTCATTCCGGCAGCAATGGTGGCCCGTGGGCTCTTTTCGTATCTGAACTCCTACTGCCTCGCATGGGTCAGCCTTCGAGTGCTTCGCGACATCCGCACCCAGCTCTTCCAGCACCTGGTTTCCCAGTCCTTGGGATTTTTCAATCGTCAGAAAGCCGGCAAGCTGATCTCGCGGGTGATCAATGACACCCGCATGGCCCAGAATGCGCTCACCTCGATTGCGGGCGACGTGGTTTCGCAGCCGGTGGCCGTGGTGTCGGGCGTGATCGTGCTCGTCGCGATGGATTGGAAATTTGCGCTCACGACCCTTGTCCTGTTCCCGATCTGCATTGTCCCGGTGATCGTCTTTGGGAAAAAAGTTCGGCAGGCCGGACGGGCCGAGGAGAACGAAGCGGGGCAAATGGCCGTGATCCTCCAAGAGACCTTTGCCGGAATCCGAATCATCAAGTCGTTTGCCCGTGAAGACTACCAGGGCGAGCAATTCCGGAAATCCAGCGACATCCAGTGCCAGAACAGCCTGCGCGTGCGCAAGGCGACGGACATCGTGCAACCAATGATCGAGTCCGTGGCAGCACTCGGTGTCGTCCTCGCTATGGTCTATGTGTATTATTTCCACATCAGCTTCATCAAATTCGCCGCTCTCTGCGCCGGTATTTTCCTACTCTACAATCCGGTGAAATCCCTGAGCAAAATCCCGATGCTCATGCAGAAGTGCATGGCCTCGGCCACCAATATTTTTGATCTCCTACGTTTAGAGTCCGACGTGAGCGACAAGCCGGATGCGCTCGTGCTCGCACGCTGCACCGGGCGCATCACGTTTGATCGCATGTGCTTTTCTTATGGGGTGGACAAGGCTGCGGTGGAGGACATTTCGCTTGAGATCGAACCCGGAAAAAAATATGCGTTGGTAGGCTTCAGCGGTGCTGGAAAAAGTACGCTGCTCTCTCTTCTGCTGCGGTTTTACGATCCGCAAAAGGGCCGGATTCTGGTCGATGGCCACGACCTTCGCGACTACACCCAGCAATCCCTCCGCGAGCAAATCGGTGTCGTCACCCAAGAGACATTTTTATTCCACGACACGATTTACGAAAACATTCGCTACGGTCGGCTCGACGCCACGAAGGAGCAGATCATCGAGGCCGCCAAGTTCGCCTTTGCGCATGATTTTATTCTCGCTCAGCCCGAGGGCTACGAAACGATTGTTGGCGACAAGGGATGCCTGCTTTCCGGAGGTCAGCAACAGCGGTTGGCCATCGCTCGGGCACTGCTCAAAAATGCCCCGGTGCTGCTGCTCGACGAAGCAACTTCCGCCCTCGACAGCGAATCCGAACGCATGATCCAGTCCGCCCTTGACCGCTTGTCCCAGGGGCGCACGGTCATCGCCATTGCGCACCGGCTTTCCACGATTTTGAAATCCGATTGCATCGTGGTGATGGATCTTGGACGCATCGTGGCAACCGGCACCCACCACGAGCTACTCGCCAGCTCAGACTTGTATCGAAATCTTTATGAGCTTCAATCCCACCAGCACGATCGCACAACCGTGTAGGTAGAAATGAATCCGGCATGGATGGTCCCCAAGGATCTGGCTCCAGGCGATCAGAAGAGTCTGGAGCGGGATTGGTCAGGATTCGAGATGCACGTCGTGCGGGATGGCTCGGACGCGTGGTTTCGTCCGGCATACGATGCCTTGTGGAACGAATTTGGGGCCTCCGGCGAGGTGGAGCTGGAAGACGTGATCCTTCGGAGATTGGAACGCGGCGACCGATGGCAGGCCGATGGATACAGGCTTTGCTACCGGTTGTGCGTGCTGCACCATGCTGGAAAATGGGCGGTAATCCATGACGAGACAGCCATGGTGGCGGATTCTCTTCCAGGAGCGATGGTGCATATTTCGCATCAACTCGTCGCTCCCGAATGGCGGCGCACCGGATTGGCAGGATGGATGCGCGCGCTGCCGGTCGATCACGGACGGCGGTTCCTTGCCGCATGTGGACGGTGCCCCAGCGAACCCATGCTGCTGATTGCGGAAATGGAGCATCCGAATCCCGCAGACCCTGCAACGCTGGCCCGTTTGGCGGCCAGTGAAAAAGCCGGATTCAAAATGATCGATCCCGCAACGGTGCACTATCACCAGCCAGACTTTCTAGGTGCCGCAGATGGTGCACCTCTTCCTCTTTCCTTAGTCATTCGAAATGTCGGTCGGGAGGAGGAAGCAAGTCTCCCGGAAAGTATGGTCCGTCAGATCATCGATGGGATCTATGCCATGTTTGGGACAGATTTTCCCGGCAAGAGCATAGCTGCTGCGCGAGCGGCCAGTTTGATGGTGGCGACTCCGAGCGGAGAGGTCCGCCTGCTCCCGCCAATTTCCAGACCGGCCGAATTCCCCAATGCCTAACCTAAAAGTATTTTCTCCCCGCGTATAAAGCGAATAACGCGAATCAGATCAACGGATAATGACCGAGAATATGACCATGCCCGAGCTGCTGACATTCCTTGTCGAACGGGAGAAAATTCAGGTTCAGGACAACAAGGTGTTCCCCGGAATCTCGCCGGCTTGCGACCACGGCTGAGTCGCCCAGTTCCCGCCTATATCAATGGACGGAAGGGACACCTGTCTTCCTCTTTTCCAAGTTTGTCGTTTATTTTTGGGGTCGGACACAGTAGTGTTCGGCATGTAATCTGCTAGGCTTTGAAGCAGGGCCAGAAATGGACTGCGGGTTGTCTTGAGGCGGCGTTATCTGGCGTGGGAGGGGACATTGCATGGAGGTCATTCGGGCACGCGCAGCCCCGGCAGACGCTTGCAACGCGATTGCCCACGGAACCTCAGGCGTGATTTTTTTGGAGCTTCAGCAGCCTAGCCAGCTCGTCGGTGTCGATGTAGCCGAGGAAGAAAAACTCGATA
>JBBQRY010000266.1:0-3646 GCA_038214335.1 Chthoniobacterales bacterium | reverse complement strand
GTTGCCGCGGGTTTTTTCGCGGACCATTTCGAGCTGGTCGATGAACATGCGGGCGATTTCGAGATTGATCTCGGGTTTGCCGGTTTGAGGATTCGGAATGCGACCGAGGAACATGGCGGCCTGCTGGGCCTGCATCATGACAAATTCGATGAATCGCTGGGTCATTTCTCCGAGGGCTTCTGTTTTGGTTATTTCTGGCATAATTTTATTTGGTGGTTGGTGGGATGACGGTGACGCCGACCGAGGAGTTGGCGGGAAGCAACTTTGCCGCAACCCGGCGGATGTCGTCGAGAGAGATTTTTTCGATTTCGGATTTGCGGCGGGTGAACTCATCGAATCCGCGTCCGAGAAGCTCGTCGGTCGAGGAACTTGTGGCGAGGCCGGCATTGCTCTGGTTTTGAATGGCTTCGGAGCCGATCAGCTTCTTTTTGGCTCGTTGAAGCTCCTCAGCGGTAAGGCCTTCTGAGGCAAGCAGGGAAATCTCGTCGCGCAGTTCTTTGGTGACCGGCTCGACTTTTTGAGGATCGGTGCCGAGGTAGAAAATGATCGCACCCGGAGCGAGTCCAAAAAACTGTCCAGCTCCCACAAAATAGGCGAGGCCCATTTTTTCGCGGATGCGGTTAAAGAACCGAGAGCCGAGGTCATTCGATGCCTCGCCGATGAGCTCAAGGGCGACCTGGTCGGGATCCGTGATCGAGAGTCCTTGGAAACCGACCATCACGATGCCCTGTTGTTTGTCGAGGGTCGCGGTCGCTGGCTCGCTGGCGGCAACGGCGGGGGGCTGGGGTGGGTTCGTAAAAGCAAGCTCGCCAGCGGGCATTTTTGCGAAGGCCTTTTCGACAAGTTTCCTCACTTCGTCAGCCTTCACATCTCCGAAGACGCTGATGACGCCGTTGGCAGCGGTGAGGTATTCTTTTTGGAAGGCGCGGAGTTGGTCGGGGGTGAGCGCGGTGATGGCCTCTGCGGAGCCCGCATTGCGGAGCCCATACGGGTGATCCCCGAAAAGGCGCTCGCGCATGAGGTTGCGGGCGACCGAAGTGGGAGTTTCGTCCTCGACTTTGATTCCGGCCAGGAGCGATTGCTTCTCGAGGTTGACCTCGCGGTCCGGGAAGGAAGGATGCAGCAGCACGTCCGAGAGGATATCGAGCCCCTTGGCGAGGTCGGGTTGGAGGACATCCACACTCACTGCCAGCGTGTTGTTGCCGCTGTCGGCCCCAATGCTGCCGCCGGATTTTTCGATCTCGGCAGCGATTTGCTCCGCATTGCGGGATGTCGTGCCTTTGAGCAGCGCGCGGGCGGCCAGTTTCGTGATCCCGTTCGTGGCTTTGGTTTCGGCGAGAAGCCCGGCTCGGAAAACGGCATTGATCGAGATGAGCGGAAGCCGGTGGTCCTCGCGAACCAGCAGACGAAGTCCGTTGGGAAGGACGAATTTTTGGATTTCGCCGGATTCGGATTTTGCTGCCGCAGATTCGGATTTGGCCAGCGAGCCCGGCGGGTTGATCGAGGTGACATTCAGGCGGTCCACCGACAAGAATTTATTGGCCACACGCCGGATATCATCCGCCGTCACCTTGCCAATGGCATCCAAGTATTCCTTGCTGAAGTTCAGATTGCGGGCGAGCAGCCAATTGCCGCCGAGGTCGGAGGCGACTCCGCGGGCGGTGGTGAGAGTTTGAAGCTGGTTCGAGAGCACAGATTGCCGTGCGCGGTCGAGTTCTACCACCGTAACTCCCTGGGTTTTTATGCCTTGGAGGATTTTGAGGGCTTCGTCCTCGACGGCTTGGCGCTTGTCGGGATCGGTGACCGCCTGGATCACGAAGAGTCCTTCGTTTTGAAGGGCCATCATTCCAGCGGAAACCGAGTGGGCGAGTTCTTTGCGTTCGCGGATATCGGTATTGAGCAGCGAACTGCGTCCGGAGCCAAGGATTTCGCCCAGCAAATCCAGGGCGGGCGTGTCAGAGTCGGTGAGGCCGGGAATCCTCCATGAGAGCGAAAGCCGTGTGAGTTCGGTTGGGAACTCCTCATGCACGTCGCGACGTCCGAGTTGAATGGGCTCGGAAGCCACATAGATGGGATCCAGGGCGCGGCGGGGTTGATTTTCAAAAAGCTTGCCAAGCTCGGCATGGATTTTTTCGGCATCGACATCCCCGGTGACGACGAACGTCAGGTTGTTGGGCACGTAGCGGGCTTTGTAGTAATCGACCACGTCCTGCCGCGTGAGCTTGTTGTAGATATCGAGGTAGCCAATGACGGGTTGGCCGAGCGGACTCTTCGAGAATGCGGTGCGCAGCATGAGCTGCGAGCTTTGGCGATTCGGATCGTCAAACCCCATGGCAAATTCCCGCCGGATCACTTCCTGTTCCTTCGTATATTCTTCCTCCGGAAGCGTCGCATTCATCATGACATCGGCAAGGATGCCGACCGCTGCCGACGCACCGTCGGAGGGGACATCAATCCAGTAAACCGTGCGGTCAAACGACGTGTAGGCATTGATGTAGCCGCCCAGATCCTGCACCTCGCTGGCAATGGCTCCCGGAGGCCGCGTTTCTGTGCCCTTGAAGAGCATGTGTTCGAGGATGTGCGAAAGGCCCGCACCCATCCATGCCCCCTCATGGATGCTGCCTGTGCCGCACCATGCTTGAACGCTGGCCACCGGCGCAGTGTGGTTCTCATCCACAATGAGCGTGAGCCCGTTGTCATACGTAAACACGCGAGCTTGGGACGAGGGAAGCGTCGGACTGGAAATCGCGGACGCGGCGGATACGGCAAGTGAGACGAGCATCGAGAGAACTTTCATTCCTCACTTCGGACCGCATCCGAAGCGCCAGCGTTCAATGAAATTTTCCCCATTTTGAACGGCGCAACAAATGCCGCATGGAAATCATACGCCCCCATGAACCCTTCCAAAGTGTCCTCTTCGGTAGCCCCAAAAACTCCGGCCTGCACGAGATTGAACACCATCTGGCCCACATCCTCGCAGCCCCGCACTCCCCAATACTCCAGCACCGTCAAGGCCATCGGCCCGAACTCGCCCAGCGCGTGCATACGAAATCCTTCCAGCAACTCCGCCGCCTGAACGTGCCCACCAGCCGTCTTGTCAGATTTTTTTCTGCGCTTGAGCGTCGCCTCCAAGGCCTCCTTCAAAAAAAGATAGGCATCGGAATGGTAACGGGCATCGTCGCGGGAGACGGCTTCAACGGCTTCTTGGAATCCAGTGGTCTGCATGAAAAAGTTTTGAGATCAGGGGCGTCCGGCAATCGGCGGCTCAAATCCGGCCATCTCCCTAGCTTGCCGGACCCCCAGCCCGAGCAAAAACAGGAAAACAAATCCGGCGATGAGCACCTTTTCCCGGCGCGTCAAATCGAACATGGCGACAGGATAGCGGGAATCTGGATTCCCGCAAGGCACGTGTGCAGGATAATTCCCAGTGAGCGGATTCGAATTTTCAGGTTTTTCTACGCGCCACGAGCTTTTGAGTTTGGATGCATAACGAAGACCCCTTCGATGCGATACAGAAAATCCCAATTTTGCCGAATCCCTACCGCCCCGAAGGGCGAAAATACTACAGCCCAGGGCAACGCCCTGGGAGCCAGTTAGTTTAAGCTTCCAGCCCTGTACGGGCGACACAACTCTCGTCATCCCAAAG
>JBBQRY010000265.1:0-3660 GCA_038214335.1 Chthoniobacterales bacterium | reverse complement strand
CCGACTCGGGCAGTCGGCGGCGGGCATCGAGTCCGGTGTCGTCGGCAGGAATCGCCTGTGCCATGGCGGTGGCGACGGATTTTGAAAGCTCCTTGGTGGCGGGCTTTTCATCCGAAGCGAGGACTTGCACGTAGGAAGATCCCTGACGAAAAAAGAACCCCAATTCCCCTGAGTAGCCATCCGCCGCAAACTCCAGCGGCTTTCCCGCAGGGTCACGCTCGATGGCAAAAATCCCAAACGCATTCACGGGAGAATCCATACGAAATTCATACACGTCCACATAACTTCCCGTGCTGCCGGGAACGGAAAACGACCGGCTGCGCAATTCCTGAAATCCGAAATCCAGATACGCGGGGGCGCGTCCGTTGATTTTCTCGTAGAGCGTATCCGGCGAGTAAAATTCGGTTGCTCCCATCGGGGAAGTTCCTGAAATTTCCAGCGGTTTGCTCTCCGTGGCCACGGGGATGGATACCGGAGGCACATCGGGTTCGTAGGAATCCGCTGCCTCCGTCGCAATCGGCTGGGTCGGACGCGCCGGTTCGGCGGAGCGCACGGGTTCGGCGACGGGAGCCTCGGTCGATTTCAGTGCCTCCGTGCGCAGGCTGTAGAGGCCGGGATCAAAGTGCCGGCCTTTGATGCCAATGGCGATGCCGATGCCGGCAAGGAGCGCGACAATGCCGATGCTGACGACGCGTTCGGAACGCGGCACGTTCGTGCGTCGGAACGCACTGCGTCCGCGTTTTTCCTGTGGTGCGCTGCTCAAGCGAAATACCGGTTCGCCCGGCGGATGATATCCGGATAGTCGGTGCCAAACGCGCACCGGTCCCGAAGCGCCGCGAGATCCACGCCAGAGAAGTCGCGCAGTTCCGGCGATAGCGCATGGAATGACTCCCGCGCCTCGAGGTTGCCTTCCTTTTCGTAGTAGGAGACATAGCGGGAGACATCCAGGATGGCGGAACCCGAGGCGGCTGCAAAAGCATCACATGAGGGGCAGCCCGGGCACATCGTGCGGCGGCTTGCTAGCACGGTCGCCTTGAGGATTTCGAGATCGGCAAACTTCAGCGGTCCCTTGAAATCCCGAGCGGCGGCGGTATTGGCCTCCATCTCTCCGACATTGTTGATGGCTGAGCAGACGGCTGCGATGCGCTCATCGCTATAGACCGCTTGGAGGAGTCCCTGATGCACCGTGAGTCCGAGTTTGTCGAATTCAGGAATCCGCGCCGGAACCTCTCCCGCGCTGCGCATCGTCTTCATGGCCACCAGCCCAATCCCTGCCTTGTGACAAGCCGAGACAGCCCGGTCGAAGTCATCGCCCGATTTGAAAAATGGGGTGTATTTCAGCATGATGGCATCCACAAAACCACCCTCGGCAGCGGAGTTTAGGCACTCAACAAGGGTTCCGTCATGACAAGAAAATCCCACCATTTTTGCTTTTCCGGAAGCCTTGAGCTTTTCGATCACTTCCTTGAACTCCGGACTCTTCGGCCAGTTCACAGCGTTCTCCCCGTATTCTTTCGGCCCGAGTCCGTGGATGAAAAACAGATCCAAGTAATCTGTGCCGCACGCCGCCAGCCGCCGGTCGATCATTTCCAGAAGTTGAGCCGGTCCCTTTTTCGGATGGTCCTTCGAGACAAGAAACAACTCCTTGCGCCGTTCCGGATGCTTCGCAAGCCACTCTCCGATAATCCTTTCCGATTTACCTTGGAGGTAGCAGTCCGCCGTGTCGAAATACCGAATCCCCATCGACCAGGCGATGTCGAGATAGTCCGGACTCAATGCTCCCATCATTCCCCCAAGGCTGATCAGAGTCACGGCGGGTCCATTTTTTCCCAGCTTACGCTTCGGAAGCGGTCCGCCAGTCTCCTTAGTCGAGGCGGCGGATTGTGCCTGGAGCATTGGCCCCATAGCGAGGGCCACCGGCAGTGAAAGCGCGGTCTTGAGGAAGGTCCGACGCGAGGAGTGAGGATCAATGTTCATGGGTGTTCTCCGGATATCGCGCAGCACCGCGCCCAGCAGGACAATCCCACCGGATCACGTTCCCACGCTACCCCGGAAAACTACCCAATCCCCCCACATCCTGCAAGGCGGAAACCTCCTCAAAGCAGCGAAGGCAGCTCATGGAGTCCCTGAATCGTGTGGGCAGGGGTGACCTCCGCGAATTCCTCCGAGCCGGGGACTTGCAGCCAGATCGTATGGGCGATGCCCGCTGCATGGGCTCCGGCGATGTCGCGGGCGAGGCTGTTGCCGACCATGACCGTCGTCTCTGGACGGGCATCGAGGGCATGGAGCAGGATGTGGAAAATTTCCGTCCGGGGTTTTCCAATGCCATGTTCGCCGGAAACCGTGATCGCTTGAAAAAATTCCGCCAGGCCGGAAGCCGCAATTTTTTCACGTTGGAGGGACGGCGCGCCGTTGGTGAGAAGTCCGAGGCGGAATCCGGGTTTGATCCGTGCGAGGGTTTCCTTCGCATCGGGCATGAGCCGTTGGAGTTTCCGGCGGGCGTGAGAAAATTCTGCTGCCAGCGATCCGTCATCCTCCGTAAGCCCTTGGGAGCGGAGTGCGGAATCGAAAAGTGCGTGACGAAAACTGACCGACCATTCGTGGAGGGCGACGCATTCGGGCAGGGGATCAGAGAATTCGCCCCAAAGGCATTCTTCGGCGGTGATTCCGATTTGAGCGCACCATTCGCGCACGGGGTTGTCTTCCCAGAGGGAGCGGGAAATTGCAGCGGTGTCGGCAAGGAAGCGGGGGATATCCGCTCCGTGAAGTTTGGCGGCAAGATTGGCCGTTCGTTCCATGGCGGCCTTCGAGATCGCCTCGTCCACGATCAGCGTGTCATCAAGGTCAAAGAGGATTGTTTGCACCAGCATCCCCATCCCCTCGCAAACCGAATGCCTGCTGTCCATCTTGTAAAACAAAAAAGAATCTGCTCAACTGCACGTTCCTATGACTGCATTTCCTGAAATCACTCAAATTCCCTACGAAGGCCCCACCTCGAAAAACCCTCTTGCCTTCAAGCACTACAACGCGGACGAACGCATCGATGGGAAGTCGATGCGCGATCATTTGAGGTTCTCCGTCGTTTACTGGCACACCTTCCGAGGAACCGGATCGGATCCTTTTGGAGCTGGCACGATGTTGCGTCCGTGGGATGACGGGACAAATTCGGTCGCGAATGCGCAGGCCCGCGCACGCGTGGCTTTTGAATTCATTGAAAAACTGGGCGCACCCTTCTACGCATTCCACGACCGCGATGTCGCGCCCGAGGGCGCCTCGCTGGCCGAATCCAACAAGAACCTCGACGCCGTCGTCAAGGTCCTTAAGGAAGAGCAGGAGCGCACCGGGATCCGCCTCCTCTGGGGCACGGCCTGCCTGTTTGCGAATCCGCGCTTCCTGCACGGCGGCGCGACGAGCCCGAATGCCGATGTGTTCGCCTACGCGGCAGCGCAGGTGAAGAAGGCGATGGAGGTCACCCACGAACTCGGCGGCGAGGGCTATACGTTTTGGGGCGGTCGCGAAGGCTACTCGACGCTCTGGAATACCGACATGAAGCGCGAGGTCGAGCACCTTGCGAAATTCCTCCACATGGCGGTGGATTACAAAAAAGAAATCGGCTTCAAAGGCCCGTTCTACATCGAGCCGAAGCCGAAGGAGCCTACC
>JBBQRY010000264.1:0-3661 GCA_038214335.1 Chthoniobacterales bacterium | reverse complement strand
CGGGTGAGGACCTCCCCGGATCTGCCTTTCCTGCGATTAACGACCTCTCGCCAAGAGGTCCGGGCGTTTGGTCCGCGTGGCTTCGAGCGCGGTGGCGGCCCGCCATTGCGCAATAGCGGCATGATTTCCCGAGAGGAGAATTTGCGGGACCTTCCATCCCCGGTAGTCTTCCGGACGCGTGTAATGGGGGTGATCGAAGGGGCCGCTGACAAACGAATCCTGCTGCGCGGACTGGTTGTCTCCAAGCACGCCGGGGAGCAACCGCACGACGGCATCCGTGACAACAAGAGCCGGAAGCACTCCGCTGGTGAGGACGTAGTCGCCGATGGAAATCTCATCGTCCACGAGGTGATCGGACACCCGCTGGTCCACCCCTTCGTAATGGCCGCAGAGGAGGATGAGGTGGGATTCGTGCGATAGCTCGGTGGCGACCGCGTGGGAAAATTTCCTGCCCTGCGGCGAGAGGAAGATCACCTTGGAGCCGGGTTGGCGCATGTCGGAGAGGGCTTTGTCAATCGGCTCGATCTTCATCACCATCCCTGGTCCGCCTCCGTAGGGCGCATCGTCGGTCGTGCGATGTCGGTCGTGGGTCCAATCGCGCAGGTCACGCGCGCCAAGTTCCACCAAGTGCTTCTCTTGGGCGCGCTTCAGAATGCTCTCGTCGAAAACCGCACGACAGACCCCGGGAAAAATCGTGAGGATTTCAATTTTCACGCAAGGCTTTTGGCGACTTCGATAAGGTGCTCAGCAGTGATTCCGAGTTCTTTCATGGCCACGGGGCCGGGAGCACTGAGCCCAAACCGGTCCACGGCGACGGTGCGTCCGTCGAGTCCCACATATTTGAACCACGGATCGGACACGCCGGCTTCGATCGAGACGCGCTTGCGGCAGGAGGACGGAAGGACGGATTCTTTGTATTCCGCGCTTTGGGCTTCGAAGCGCTCGAAGCATGGCATCGAGACCACGCGGGTGCCATTGCCAAGCACTTTAGCGGCTGCCATCGCGTGTTGAAGCTCGCTGCCGGTGGCCAGCAGAATGAGCTCTAATGCCGCAGACTCCTTCTGGGCAATGTAACCGCCAAGGAACGCCCCCCGGCGCCGGTCTTCGACAGAGATCTCGTTGAGGGTGGGCAGGTTCTGACGGCTTAATACGAGCATCGTTGGACCGTCGGTTCTCTCCAGCGCGGCGGCGAAGGCTCCGGCTGTTTCTTCGGGATCGGCAGGACGAATGACATCCAGCCCCGGAATGGCACGCAGCGCGGCAACGGTTTCCACGGGTTCATGGGTCGGACCGTCTTCCCCAACCCCGATCGAGTCGTGGGTGAAAATATAGACAACCGGCAGCTTCGAGAGAGCGGCAATGCGGATCGACGGACGTCCATAATCGCTGAAGACAAGGAACGTGGCCCCGCTGGCGCGGAAGATCCCGTCGTAAGCGATCCCGTTGAGCAGTCCGCACATGGCGTGTTCGCGGATTCCGAAATGCAGGTTGCGTCCGCCGCGGTTCTCACGATTGAAGTCTCCTCCATCCTTGATGTAATTGAGCGTCGATCCATGCAGGTCGGCGCTGCCGCTGATGAGGAGCGGCATGGCATGAGCCAGTGGCTGGAGGACTTCGCTTCCTGCTTTGCGGGTGGCGATATTTGTGGCGGGATCAAACTCGGGAATCGCTTTCAACAAATCCGGCACACGACCGGCAATGGCATCGTCGAGTTCCTTCGCAAGGTCGCCATTCCCGGCGCGCCAAGCCTCATACTTTTTCTGCCATGCTTCGTAGGCGGTTTTAAGTCCCACCTTGCGGCATTCAAAATACGCGGTGGTTTCCGGAGCGACATAGAATGTTTCTTCGGGGAGTCCCATCGCTTTGCGGGCTTCCGCGACAAACTTCACGCCTCCCTCACCATGGGCTTTGCTGGTGCCCGAGACTTCGGGAATCCCTTTGCCAATCATCGTGCGGGCAATGATAAATTGTGGCTTTCCACTGGTGGCAGACTTCGCGGCAGCGAGTGCTCCGGCAATTTCCGCCAGGCTGTGACCGTCGATTTCGATCACTTCCCACCCATAAGCCCGGTAGCGCGCGGCGGTGTCTTCACTTTGGGT
This sequence comes from Chthoniobacterales bacterium, assembly GCA_038214335.1. Classification (GTDB taxonomy): domain Bacteria; phylum Verrucomicrobiota; class Verrucomicrobiia; order Chthoniobacterales; family Terrimicrobiaceae; genus QYQL01. The sequence goes on along the minus strand of JBBQRY010000264.1, from coordinate 1,562 downwards.
CACGGGTGCCATGGCATCCAGCGTCACATTATTGGAATCGTAAATCAGGATCAGATTATCGAGTCCAAGGTGTGCGGCCAGCGCACTGGCCTCCTGCGCCACCCCTTCTTGCAGACAACCATCGCCGGCGAGCGCAATCACATGGTGTCCAAAAATTTCATGCTCCGCCGTGTTGAATCGCGCTTCACACATTTTTGCGGAAATCGCATAGCCGACGGCATTCGAGACCCCCTGCCCGAGCGGCCCGGTCGTGGCTTCGACGCCTGGAGTCTCACGGAATTCCGGATGACCCGGAGTCCGGCTGTGAAGCTGACGGAAATTTTTCACTTCCTCCATCGGGAGATCATACCCCGCGAGGTGCAACCAACTGTAAAGGAACATGCTGCCGTGGCCGGCGGAGAGGATAAAGCGGTCGCGGTTGAGCCAGCGAGGGTCTTCGGGGTTGAAGCTCATCGAGTGCCCGAAAAGGACCGCGCCCACGTCAGCAGCTCCAAGGGGAAGCCCCAGATGACCGGATTTGCATTTCGTGATGGCGTCCATGGCCAGTCCGCGAGCGTCGCGGGCGGCTAGTTCAAGTGATGGTGTGTCTAGTTTCATTGGTAAATTGGGAAACCCAGAGCAAAGCGGTTACTGCCGAAAATGCAAAACCCAAAATCATCAGATTTTTTTGAGGGGGGGGTAGAGCAGGTGTGCAGAAATAGAAAAAAATGAACACCCATAAACCTAAAAACCGCAGAAGAATTGACAGCGGATTACACAGATGCCACGGATAGAGGCAGTTATGACAATCTTTCTGCGCTTCGCGATTCACCTTGCGGGTGAACAGGGCCTGTGTTCCAAATATTTCCATATCAGTGTTATCTGGTAATCCGTGGTTTAAACTGCTTTTTCTACTAAACCATGCCCGCTTTTCCACTCGCGCCGCAATACTTCGGAGAACTCCTCCTCAGAGCGGCACTTTGAGTCCCTCCGCCCGCAGGTAGGGGCCGGGGCGTCCCACTCCATGCGTCCGTAAACGCTCGGATAATTCCTGCCCATCTCAGTGCGATGGCACTGAAACAGTGCGGAGTTGGCTAATCCTACTCGACCTTCCTCTTTAATCACAGCCAGAAGGTCGGGGCTGTCGGCGGTGAGGCGGAGGAGGCGGTTGCGGATGGGGGAGGTCTCACACGAAGCCACGAAGGCACGAAGGTTTTCAGAGGAGACTTCGGAAGAATTTTCGTGCGAAGATGCGGAGGCGCGGAGATTTTCAGAATCGGAAATAATCCCTTTTCCTTTTCCCCCTTCGTGGCTTCGTGCCTTCGTGTGAGATTCCTCCAAGATTTGAGCTACGTCGTCGTGAAAGAGCAGGTCCCGCTGCAACATGTGCTCGCGGAAGTAACACTCCATCACGCAGGCGTCGATGAGGTCTTCGAGGAAGGTGGATTTGAAAATTGCAGTCATGGCTGGCTGAATGTTAGAATCGTTTCATACTCCGTTGGAGTTAGGGTCATGACGGCTAGACGGGGTTGCCGGAGGAGTGGCAACTCGGCAAGCTCCGCATGCTTTCTCAATTCAGAAAG
>JBBQRY010000263.1:0-3668 GCA_038214335.1 Chthoniobacterales bacterium | reverse complement strand
TCGACACCGAGGAGATCACTGCCGATCTGCATGTGAAAATTGCCATCGTGCAGGGTCGTCCAGAAGTCGTAACATTTGGCCTTGCGGGCGCTGGGGAGGTCGTCGAGGTCACGGGCGAAGGGCTGCGCGATTGGGCGGTTCGGCGGGTGGGGGAGTTGCGGTTTCTCGACCTGCGTCCGGCACTCAAAGACGACAAAGCGACGCTTCCCAAGGAATGGCCGCTGACGGTCAAAATCAAAATCCCGAAGCCCAAGATCCCGGGCGTGGTCGAGCTGCCAACCCTTCTGCCGGGTGATGCGGTGGGATTTTCCTCCACGATTCACCTCGTGCCCGGGGAGTCTGTGGATATGCGGATTACACGCGCAGATGGACTCGTTCCGGTGGGACCTCCTGCCGCACCGCACGGTCCGATGGAGTTTGCCGCGACGGGCGATTCGCATTTGGCGATCCTGCTGTTGCCGCGTGGTGCTGCCGTGGCGGATGCCGATTTGGTGGGTGCTTCGCTCACGGGGCAGCTCGACGAGGTGGCGGGTTGTGTGAATTTTCGCCTGCACGGCGAGGCCCGTGTGCGCAGCGCAGGAACCCGGTTGCCGATCCTTTCCGGCATGGCCGCACTCTCCGAAATCGCATCCGGCGATGGCTGGCATGTTGCGCTTGAAGATGGTGAAACGGTGCTCGTCTTTGACCGTCCGGGCACGTTTCCGCTGGACCTCTCGTTTGCTGCGGCATTGCGTCTCGGCGAATGGACGGCGCTGGATTTCCAAATGCCAGCCGGCGCAGTGGTCCCGATTCAAATCGAGGGGCTTCCAAAGGATGTCGCATTCGATCCTTCGGCTCCCGTGGTGCCGGATGTCACGTCGCGCCGGGGGTTCCTCGCGGGCGACGGACGCGCCGCGCTCGGCTGGCGGCAGAACCGGGATTCTGGCATGGGGGCGTTGTCGTTCACGAGCCATGAGGTGAGTGATATCCGGGTCGGTGCAGGTCTCCTCCGGCAGTCTTCCCAAATGGATTTCCGCATCTTGCAGGGCAAGCTTCCGACGCTCCGAATCGCCCTCGACGGACCCGGCGAAATCCTTGGCGTTGAGGGCACGAATGTCGTGGGATGGAAAGTCGTGCCGGATGGAAAAAAACGCATCCTCGAAGTCCGGCTCGGTCGCCCGATGGAAAAGACCGGCGCGCTCACGATTCGGAGTCAGTCCCCGCTCGGCAATTTTCCCGTGCGCACGGCGGCGCTTCGCATGACGCCCGAAGGGGGTGTGCGGCATTCGGGATTTGTGCGTATCTCGAATGATGGGGCGGTGCGGCTCGAAGTCGCCGACCCCTCGGGGATCATGCAGCTCGCGCCCTCGCAATTCCCAGGAGAAGCCTCCCCCAATGCGCCCAAGCAGGTCTTTGTGTATCGCTTCCCCTCGGCGGCGTACGGATTCCAAATCCTTGCCAACCAGATTCTTCCGGAAGTCGCCGTCTCCCAAATTGCGCTCTACCAACTTGGCGACACCGACCGCGTGATCTCTGCCGACATCGAACTCGACATCCGCGAGGCTCCTCTGCGCGACTGGGCGATTGAAATCCCGGAGGACTTCGCGGTCGCCTCGGTCACCGGGGAATCCGTCGCGGATTACGTCGTCGAAACCGAAGCCCGCAATGGCAAGCGGATGCTGAAAATCGTTTTCGGAAGCGCGGTGGACGGCCGACAGCTCCTCCGCCTGCGACTCGAGAAAAACCTGCCCGCGGCTGCTGGCGAGTGGGTGCTTCCGCCGCTCGGCTATCCGTCCGCGAAGTCGGTTCGCGGCCACATCGGGGTGGTGACGACGCCGGGCTTCCGGGTGCTTCCAGGAAAGCTGAGCAACCTCGTCGAGATGCCGCTGAGCTATTTTCCGAATCAGGTCGCGGGGCTTCAGCAGGCGTTCCGACAACGCGAAGCGGCGTGGTCGGCAGTGCTCCGGGTCGAGGCGCTCGGCAAGAGCGTGCAGGCGGATGTTTTCCATCTCTACTCGCTCAAAGAAGGCATCGTCTATGGCAGCGTGCTCATCAATTATTTCATCGTCGGCGCACCCGCAAGCGAATGGCGCATTGCGGTTCCCGAATCTGCCGGAAACATTGATGTCGTGGGACAAAACGTGCGTCGCGATTGGCGGCGCGAGGGCAATGAGATCGTTGTCTCGCTTCAGCAACCGGTGCTCGGAGCCGCGACTCTGCTGGTCACCTTCGAGCAGCCCATGAGCGCGCGCGGAGGAGCGATTCATCCGGGTGAAGTGGCTCCTCTCGGGGTGCAGTCCGAGCGCGGATTCCTGCAAGTCGTCAGCCCTCTCCAGGTCAAATCCCATGTACTCAAATCCGAAGGGGCTCTCCTCAAACTCGAGCCGCTGGAGCTTCCGGCGGAGTTCCGCCTTCTCACCACCTCTCCCTCGCTGGCGGTCTATCAATACACCGCCCGTCCGTTCACCCTCGACATGGAGATCCAATGGTATGAACCAGCGGAAACCGTGGACCAGTTGGTGGATTTCGCGAAATTGGCCAGCCGGATTTCGCGAGACGGACAGATCGTGACCGACGCCACGTATTTTGTGAAAACCCGTGGACGCAAGGCGCTGCGGCTTGCGCTCCCGGAGGGCGTGAAACTTTGGGAGGCAAAAACCGACAACGAAATCGTTAATGCCCGCGTCGATGGTGACCTCACGCTCGTGCCCCTGCCTCCGAAGCTCAATCCGAACGATCCCGTGGAAGTCGTGCTGCGGTTCGGACAGACTGCGAAACACCCGCGCTCGCCCGTGCTTGCTTCGCCGAAAACGATGGCTCCGACCGTTCTCAGCGAGTGGACGGTGACTGGCGATCCCGGTCAGCTTCTCGTGCCGAAAGGCGGCACTGCCCAGTTGGATTTTGACCCGCTCACCGAGACCGGATTTGAGTGGATCTCGTCGCGCGCCAAGGCGCCGACCCTGTTCCTGCTGGTTCTCACCGGCGTGGCCGGCATCCTTTTGCGAGGGCGTTCGCGGGCCGGGGCGGTGATCGGATTTGTGCTGGCGGCGATCCTTCTCTTTTCCGCGTTCGGCCTTGCTAGTTCGGCGGTCAGCCAGCGGCGTCCGAATGTCGCCAAGCTCACCTACTCGGCGACGGTCCTGCCTGCCGGGGATTCCCTCGCCTTGCCCATCGGGAATGTCACCGCGCGTCAGGCTATGATTTCGACGCCGGGCGTGGTTTCCGCCCTTGCTGGCCTTGCGCTGCTGGTCGCCGCCGCAATGCGCATCAAATGGAGCAACGGTCGCGGCGGCTGGCTCCTGCCGACGGGCGCAGTCCTTCTCGCGATCGGACTGCTCCTGCAACACGGAGGCGCGGTGGTTTTCTTCCTGCTGATCGCCGCCCTGGTCTTCTTCGCCTTGGTTCTGCCGAGCTTCGTGCGGTGGCTGCGCGGACTGCGGCCGTCGGCAACTCCGGTTGCGGCAGCGCTCCTGCTCGCTTCGCTCACTCCACTGTTTTCTGCCAGCAACACGGCGGATTCGATGATCCAGGATTGGAGCATTCGTGACGGAAGGCTCTTCAGCGAAATCGACTTCCAAGTGCGCGGGCAGGAAGGCGAAAGTTTCCTCCTTCTGCGTCCGCCCGCAGTGCTCACGGGATTCAAGGCGGATTCCGGCCTGCGCGTCACGAGGGTGCCTCGCGGAAAGAAC
>JBBQRY010000262.1:0-3689 GCA_038214335.1 Chthoniobacterales bacterium | reverse complement strand
TCGTCTATGAGCGTTGCGGCTCGCTCTGGGCACCCATCGCCATGCACGCCGCCTTCAACGCCACGACGGTCGTGGTCCTTGTCTTTTGGCCGGAGCTTGCGGTATGAACGGCGAATCCCGGCTTCTGAAAAAACTCCTGCGCGGATTGCCGGAGTCCGACGATTTGGTAGTGGGTCCGGGAGACGATTGTGCGGTCGTGCGCATGGGGCGCGGGCACCAGCTTCTGAAGACGGATTGTCTGGCGGAGGGAGTTCATTTCGTGCGAGAGGAGGATCCGTCGCGGGTGGGATGGAAAGCTCTCTGCCGTCCGCTCAGCGACATTGCGGCCATGGGGGGCACTCCGGGCATGGCACTGGTCACCCTGTTCTCGCCGCCGGATCTGGATGAAAAATATTGGGTGGAATTTTATCGCGGGCTTGGGAAGGCGGCCCGGAAATTTGGAGTCGTCATTGCCGGCGGCGAGTTGTCACGTCAACCGCAAGGGATAGCGGTTTCGGTTGCCCTCACCGGCAGCGTTCCGGGCAGACGTTTTGTGAGGCGCGGCGGGGGGAGTCCGGGGGACCGCCTCTTTGTGACGGGATGCCTCGGAGGCTCCATCGCCGGACATCATTTGGATTTCCTGCCGCGGCTGCAGGAAGGACGCTGGCTGGCACAGCGTGGCCGAGCCACTGCGATGATGGACGTGAGCGATGGACTGGGGAGCGATCTGCCGCGCTTGGCGCAGGCTTCGGGGTGCGGGTTTGCGGTGGAACGGAACCACCTGCCGGTGCGCAAGGGGGCAACGCCGGAACAGGCGCTGACCGATGGCGAAGATTACGAACTGCTTTTTGCCGTTCCAGACAACCGGGCGGACCGCCTTGTGGCAGCATGGCCATTTCGCCGGACTCTGCTCACCGAGATCGGACGCCTCTGCGATCCGGGCGACGTTCCCCGGGATTGGCCCAGTGGCTGGGACCACTTTTCCATTGCCAGCGGAACCCCGCGGAGTCAGCCTGCCGCGAATGCGGGTGGCCGTGCCCGCCATCCCAAATGATCCGGATCAACTACAAACCCGCCGGAACCCCGCCGGCTACGCTCTTGCCCCGCGAGGGAGCGAAGTCGAAATCCATCATTTCTCTCATCCAATATGATGCGACGACCATCACGGAGGAGGACTTTGAGACCTTCGATGCCCTCGTCGCGAAGCTCGACCGCACGAAGGTCAATTGGATCAACATCGACGGGCTGGGCGACATCCCTCTGCTCAACGCGCTGGCCACACAATTCGAGATCCATCCGCTCGCCATCGAGGACGTGCTCAATACCGCCCAGCGTCCGAAAATTGAGCACTTCACCAACCATTTTTTCATCGTTAGCGAGATGGTGTATTTCAGCGAGGAGAGCCAGCTCACGTTCGAGCAGGTGAGCCTGTTTCTAGGCGAGTATTTCCTGATCTCATTTCAGGAAGAAAAAGGCCACGATGTCTTCGAGCAGGTGCGCGCACGGCTGCGGGGCGGACGCGGGTATTCGCGGAAAATGGGCGCGGACTACCTTGCTTACGCTTTGCTGGATGCCGCCGTGGACCGGCTTTTTCCCGTGCTGGAATCCGTCGGCGACAATATCGAATCCGTCGAAGAGGAACTCCTCGACAAGCCAACCCGCGAATCGCTCAAAAAACTCTACGAAGCGAAGCGGCTCCTCCTGCATCTGCGCCGCGCGGCATGGCCGCATCGGGAAATTTTCAACTCAATGATCCGCGACGACACGGGGCTGATCGGACGCGAGACCCAGATTTTCCTACGGGACTGCTACGACCACATCGCCCAGATCATCGACATCATCGAGAGCTACCGCGATCTCACCGCAGGCTTGATGGACCTCTACCTTTCCAGCCTCGGCTTCCGCACCAACGAAATCATGCGCGTGCTCACGGTGGTGACCGCGCTTTTTATTCCCCTCACATTTTTTGCGGGCGTCTATGGCATGAACTTCCACACGGACGACCCGTGGAATATGCCGGAGCTGAGCTGGTCGTTTGGATATGTGTATTTCTGGGCGATTTGCCTGATCAGCGTCGCGGGCATGCTGGCTTTCTTTAAGCGCAAGCGCTGGCTCTGAAACGGCGATTCTCAGGCTCCCGGACGAAGACGCCGATAGAGCTGCCGATGTCGGGCTGCGGCCGCAGTCCATGAAAAATCGGTCGCCCTCGCGGCCGTCCTGAGCTTCTCCAGCCGAGGAGAGTGAATCGCACGCCGGATGGCGTCATTGAGGGCCTCGACGGTCAATCGGTAGAAAACGAACCCATTCCCCTCGCCGGTGGACGGGTCGTCATCCTGCACAAATTGCCGAAGGCCACCACAATCCAGCGCGATGGGCAGCATCCCATTGCGGAGGGCCAGCACCAGGAGCTCGCCGCCGGGTTCGACCGGACCGGGCAGCAGGAGGAAATCCGAGGCAGCCAACACGTTGTGAAACATCGGCGCATCAATTTCCGGAAGGTGTGCAAACCGCCCGGCGTGACGGCGGATGGCAATCTCCAGCGCTTTGCGGTGCTCGGATTCCACCGGGCCAATCAGCAAAACCCGCACATCATCCGAGGGCAACCGATCTAGGGCTTCCAACAAAATGCCGACCCCATGGCCGTTGGTCGCAGAGGGGTCCGCAAGGAAAATGCGTCCCTCACTGCGCAACCCCGTGCGTCCGCACACCAACTCCCGGGCCTTGGATTTCTCGGAATCCGGGAAAATCGGCCAGGCGGCCTCGCGCAGTCCGTCGGGAATCCCTTCGAGTTTGTCGCGCTGCTCGCGCAGGACCCCTTCGAGTCCGCACCCGTAGGCCGGGGTCTGCATCTCGGCCACATACCGGCGTCCGGGAAGGATGACGGAATCGGCAAACAAAATGCCCCCTTTGAGGGAATTCATGCTGCCGTAAAACTCGACGCCCCTCGCGGAGAATAGCTCGCCGGGCAGATTCGTGAGCGCGAAATCGTAACTCCAAAAATTCCCCTGATATTCCAAGCTGTGCGGCGTGAGCACCGTCGCAAACGGCCGCCGCGCAACCTTGGCAAAGACCGGCAAGAGGGCGGTCTGCCATCCGTGGGCATGCACGACATCAGGCTCCAGGCGATTCGCAAGCTCCAGCACACACTTCGTGAAAAAAACGAACCGCGCCGAGTTGTCCTGGTAATCGCGATCGTCCGCCCCATAAAGCCCGGACCGGTCAAAGAACTCCTCGCGCCCCACAAAAAGCACGCGCACATTGCCGGGCGCAACCGCCTCAAAAATCTCTGCAGGCAACTTGGAGGGTCCGACTTCGACCGAAAATTTGATTTTCGTGCGGTGGACCTTGAGGGATTTATTTTCGCGCACGCACCGGTAATACGGGAGCACGACCGTGACCTCCTCGCCGTCCTCCCGCAGGTGCGCAGCCAGCGCCAGCATTTCGTCGGCAAACTCGCCGGTGCCGGCAAAGGGAGTCATCTCGCTCGCAGCCATGAGGATTTTCATGCGGCGGAGTGTGCCGGATTCTTGCAGCAGGTTCAAGCGGGCAGAGGAAAGATCTGTTGCGGGTCAGCAATTCTCATTATGACATTTGTCCCGAAGGGACAGCCGGACCTTAGCCGGTGGTGGAGCGAAGCGGAACCACCGGAGAACCAACCCCCTACACGCCCCCGCCCCGGAGGGGTGGCGGAACCGCTCACACTCCCGACA
>JBBQRY010000261.1:0-3693 GCA_038214335.1 Chthoniobacterales bacterium | reverse complement strand
ACTTTCCTTTTGACGGAGGCACGAGTGCTTACTGTCGGGGCCTCTCCTGACCGTCGGGGGGTTGTGTGCGCGGCCAGCTACGAGGCCCGCTACGATCACCGGATTTTGAACGACGAACTCCGCTCCTACGGGTTCGATCGCGTCTGGGAATGCTGGGACAAGCGCGGTCTCGGCCCCAACAAGAACAACTACACAGACCACCTCGAAGCCCAAGGTTATGGCGCCGAGTTTTCGGAATTTTACCAGTCCATCAGCGGGAGCACTTTCTTGATCGAAGACGGGATTCGAGAAAAGGCGGGAGCGTTTCCCTTTGTCGAAGTCGATCAGGCCGAGGCGGTCGTAACCCAGCACATCCTCGATGAAATCGAACGTGGGAAGCACAACGAAAGTCCGTTTTTTATCTTCGGATCTTACTTTGCTCCGCACGAACCTTATGATCCTCCGCAGCGGTTTCTGGATCGCATGCCCTATGAGGAAATTGACGACTTTGTCGTGCGTCCCGGAGATCGGACCCTGTCGCCCGCCGAGAAAAAGCAACTCTGGAAATGCCGTCAGGCTTATAAAGCTTTGGTTCTCATGCTGGACGAACAGGTCGGCCGGATCCTCGATAAGCTGGAGCAAGAAGGTCTCCTCGACAATACGGTGATCTTTTTCACCTCCGATCACGGGGACTTGATGGGAGACCATCAATGCACGCAAAAAGGTCTGCCCTTCAAACAATCGGTCAGCGTTCCGGCCATGATCCGGCATCCCGATTTCCTCCATTACCGGAGAAATGATTCGCCCGTGGAGATCACCGACCTCATTGCCACCGTGCTCGACATCGCCGGTCTTGATCCGAAGGCGGCCCTCAGCGCCGCTTGGCCCTCCTACCAGGATCATATTCCCTGCCGCTCGCTCATGCCCATTGTTCGCGGAGAGACTGAATCCGTGCGGGAATACGCCTTTTCGGAATGCGATATGAAATGGCACGACTCGGAGGGGTATCAACGCTGGTCATGGCAAATGGTGATGGATCCCAATTGGAAATACATACGCTATCTCGACCGCAAGGCGACCACTCCCGAGTCCAGCCGCCACGAATGGCTGATCAACCGCCGCGCCGATCCTGACGAAATCCACAACCGGGCCGCCGAGGAAAAAAACGCCGCAACCATGGCGCGCTTCCGTCGCCAGTTGGATTTTATCAATGATACCACCCCGACCGCACAGACCAATTGGATTGCCTTTGAAAAGCGACAACCCGCTGCGCGCGCCGACACCTAATCGGAATGACTCTCCTTCGCCCGAAGTGAGCCGCCGCCCATTTGCCTCCGCTATCATGACCCCGAGCGGTTCGGGCATGTGCTCCGCGTCGCTTGCGTTCCTCTGGGTTTTTGCCCTGCTCTGCCTACTGGCAGCGAATGCCATCGGGCAGGCGCCGACCCGTCAATTGACCAATGGCGTATTGACCGCGACCGTGTACCTTCCCGATTCGGAGAATGGATATTATCGCGGACCGCGCTTCGATTGGTCGGGCATGATTGCTTCGGTCGAACGCGATGGGCACCGATTTTTCGGCGAATGGAGAATGCGTCCCAAACCCAAGGCGACGGACAATGTGGTCGGCACCGCAGGTGAGTTCGGCATTAGATCCCCTTTGGGATACGACGAAGCCAAGGCGGGAGAATGTTTTGTGAAAATCGGCGTGGGCCGATTACGGCGACCGGACAACGAGCCTTACCACTTCTCCCGCCAATACGAAGTTCTCCCGTCGCCCTGGGTGATCCGCGAGGGGAAGCATTGGATCGAATTTCAGCAGGAGTTATCCGCCGAGCGCGGATGGGGCTATCGGTTCACCAAGCGAATCGAACTTGCGCCCGCAGCTCCAGACATCACCATCCGCTACATTCTGGAGAATACGGGCTCACAACGCATCACCACCGATCACTATTGCCACAATTTCGTAGTCTTTGATGACCGCGAGTCGTTTCCTGGAGGGCAGGTGCGCCTCGATTTTGCACCGACCGACCAGACCCCGGTCAACGAGATTGCGGTCCTCGACAACCAAACCATTCGCTTGACCGCCCCGTTACCGTTCACCCAGTCCCTTCACCGGGAATTTCTCGATCTTCCGGAAGGTGCTGGACAGAAAACGATCCTTGAAAACACGGCCACCGGGACTTCTCTCTGGATTGAGCGTGATACTCCCACGGCCCACGCTGTCTTCTGTCGAGCACGTCGGGGATCTGGGCCGGGGTGATCGCGGCGCAATCGACCGCCCGGATCACGATGTCGTGGGCGCGGGCGTTGGTGACGCGCTCCGCCTTGTATGCAGCAACCCTCTCGTCGAGGCCGCGGAACCTGTCTCCGAGCTGGCCCACAGCGCGGGCGGTCAAGGTGTCTCAGGTCTCGCTCGGCGAACCGCGTGTGCTTGCGGGAAATCCGCACCTCGCCTCACAAGCGTATGGGCTTGCCGGGCTCGGGGACGAGGACTTCGGTGCCCGGCATTTCTTTGAAGAGGGCTAGTTGAAACCAATCAATTGCGGGACGGTCACCATGGACGAGAACGACCTTTTTGGGGCGCAGGAGGAGGGCGTAATTTCGTAGGGTGTCACGGGTGGCGTGGGCACTGAATTGGAATTCCTCAATATGGCAGCGGAGGGGGAACTTTTCGCCGCCTTCTTCGAGCGCGACTGGCTCTCCCTGGGGTGCGCGACGAATTTTTCCGGCAGGGGAGGCGGGATCCGAGTAGCCGACAAAAAACAGGCTCTGATTGGGATCACCGAGCACCTTGCGGCAGAAAATATTTGAGAGCGTGTGTTCGGTCATCATTCCGCTGGAAAGTGCGAAAATGCATTTTTTGCGAGGGGACATGGTATTGACCTCGTTGCCGGAGAGGACATAGGGGGCCATTTCTTGAAGGAGTTGAAGCTCGGGATGATGTCGAATGGCGGTGGGGGCCAGGGCATCGTAGATGCCGGTAATTTTTGTGCTGAGCCCTCCAATGTAAATCGGGACGTGGGCCAGCAGTCCGTGGATGCGCATATTCCAAAGCATCGCGAGCAGTTCTTGGGTTTTTCCGAGGGCAAAGACGGGAATCGTTACGCTGCCTCCTTGGTCAAAAGCCCGTCGGATCCCGCGCATGAGCCGGCTTTCCTCATCCGCTCTGGAAAATCCCGTCGGCACCGGAGCATCCCCTCGAGTGGTTTCCATGATGAGCACATCCACACCCTCTTCGGGGAATTCCGCCCCACGCATGAGCGTCTGTTTCTCAAAATTCACATCGCCAGTATAAAAAATCGTGCGTCCTTTGAAACGGAGCGCAATGCCTACGGACCCGAGAATGTGTCCCGCATCGTAGAACTCAAACGTCACTTCCGAGTCGTCATCGCTCGGCTCGCCATCCAAGTTATACCGCTTGCCCACTGGACGCGGATGCCACGCCTGTCTGCAAAAATCGATTCCTCGATGAGTGAAAAGCGGATATTCTAAAATATTGTCCTCGGTGCGTTGCCGGGTCATCACATTCACGGAATTGTGCAACATCACGTCCGCAATGCGTGCCGTTTCGTCGGTCAGGAAAACTTTCGCCTGCGGTTCCCTGCGCGTCAGCACGGGCAGTCCGCCCACATGGTCCTGGTGGGCGTGGGTGACAAAAATTACATCCACTTTTCCGGCGGGCACCAACGAAAAATCCGGCGTCGCGGCCAG
>JBBQRY010000260.1:0-3699 GCA_038214335.1 Chthoniobacterales bacterium | reverse complement strand
TTCCCCCATCCTGCCTGATCTTGCGCTTCTGCTCAATACTTCACCGATAGGAACAAGAAGGATTTTTTGATAACGAAGACCTACGCAGGAAAGAGCAAAAAGATGCCGAGCATCACGAGCGTGGGAAAAAGTGCTGCGAGGAAAAGTTTTGCGGCACTCACGCCATTGCTTCCGAAGTGGCTTTGGAGAATCGACTGACCGGCCGGATTCGGGGCGTTGGCAATGACGGTGAGTCCTCCGCCCGTGACCGCGCCCGCCACGACCGCTATTTTTGCTTCCGGCGAGAACCCCGGAACGAGCGATGCGAGATAGGTGATCGCGGCATTGTCATTGAACGACGTGAGGATCGTGGCACCGAAGAGGAGCGAGGTGGTGTTCAGGCTGCGAAGGACAGGTTCGATCCACCATTGCTGGCATCCGCCATGGATGACGATGCCCGCAAGAAAGAACCCGACCAGCACGGGGGAGCGGAGGTTGATCTGGTGTTGGTTGCGCTCGGTCGCCATGACGAAGGCAAGGAAAAGCATGAAGATGAGCACCACGACCGCCGCGTAGTGTCCAGCATAGACGACCGCGCCAATGAAAAAAAGGTGCGTGACCACAATCCAGTTCGACACTTCCGGGGGGCGGTCCGCCGCAGCTCCCTCTGGTCGCCGGAGAGAACGGAGTTCCTTGCGGAAAACGGTGAAAAACACGGTGTTCGAGATCACGATGCCGAGAACCGCTTTCCATCCAAAATGCGTGAGCATGAACCAGAAATTCCAGTCCCATTTCGCCGCCACCATCACCACCGGCGGTGCCGCAAAGTGCGTGAGCACTCCGCCCACAGACACGTTCACAAAAAGCAACCCGAGTGTCGCATAACGCAGGGTCATGGAGGGTTTGAATTTGTAGAATTTTGAGACCAAGAGCAAGGCGCAGATTGTCATCGCGGCAGGTTCGGTGACAAACGAAGCCAGCAGCGGACCGATGGTCAGGATCGCCACCCACCACGCCGCAGGGGTGCCGTCACCCAGTCGGGCTACCCGCTCCAAGCAGTGCTCGGCAAAAACCATCACCGGACGCGAACTCGCGATGGCCATGATCACCACCACGAAAATCGGCTCCGTGAAATTGGCGGTGCTGATGTAGTTGAGTGCAACATCCGGGCTTTTCATGAGGCTCACGGCAATCGTCAGCGGGATCAGCCAAATCCCGAAAATCGCCTCGACCTCGCCGAGAAAATGGAAAACGACGGACCAAAATCTCTTCCAATCATGCAAGCCGAGCACCGAACCATCCCCCTGCTCGATCCGGCGATCCAGCGCCTCGTATTCACGTTCCAGCCGGTGCGACACCGAACGAAATTTGGCGGCAAGGAACGTATGCACGATCGCTAGGAAAAAGATCACGGTCGCAACCAAATTAAAGGGGTCTTGATGTACCCGGTCCGCAAGTTTTGCCAGCAGATTGCCCTGTCCGGCATCGTGGTATTGGGAAAGCGGAGTGGGAAAATCCGGCAACGCAGGCCCATGCTCCTGGGCGGAAATCGGCCCGGCCCATGCGATGATCCACACCATACACAAAATTCTGCCTGCCCATTTTCCTGCTTGTTTCCCCATGCGCTCGTCCATATCTGGAATAATCCTTCAAGAGGAGTGAAAAACTCAGAGTTTTCACGTGTGGCAGGGAGCAGGCAACCCGGTCGGCCCGTCGCCGGAGATTTCCCCTTGCCTCCGACTGTCTGCCCTCCGACCGGACTGCTCCCTTGCAATCTTCAAAGCAGATTCTATGCCAAATGGATCGAACTCCAAAAATCTTCTCATTTCGCGCTTTGCCTTTGGCCGGGCAGGGGTAGGCTGACGCCGTGATTCTCGACGCACTTCGCTCGGCAGTGGACCTCTACAACCATCTCCCACGGTATCGGGAGATTTTATCCGTGCTTTTTAAATACGGATTTTCCGACGTGCTGCGGCTGGTGGCGCTTCAGCACATCCTGCGCATTGAGGATGCCACGATCCGGGTGCATCCCGACGATGCGATCCTGTCGAAGCCTCTCCCGGTGCGTTTGCGGCTGGCGATGGAGGAGCTTGGTCCCACGTTTGTCAAATTCGGACAAATCCTGAGCAGCCGTCGGGATTTGATCACCGACGATTATTTCATTGAGCTCACGAAGTTGCAGAGCAGCGTGCCGCCATTCCCGGGCAAGGAGGCCCGGGAGATCATTGAGGAGGAGTTAGGGCAGCCGGTGCGTGCGATGTTTACGGCGTTCCACGACAAGCCCATCGGCAGTGCCAGCATTGCCCAGGTGCATCGCGCTAAGCTCATGGATGGCACGGATGTCGCTGTGAAGGTGCAGCGTCCGAATATTGAAGAAACCATCGCCCTCGATGTCGCCATCCTTCACGATCTCGCCCGCTTCGTGGAAAAGCATGTGCTGGAATCCGCCGGCTTGAATCCCGTGGGTGTGGTTGAAGAATTTGCCCAGACGCTCCAGCGCGAGCTGGACTTTGAAAACGAGGCGACGAATGCCGAGCGGTTCGCAGAGCAGTTCGACAAGAACCCGCACATCCAGGTTCCGAAGATTTACCGCGAATTTGTCACCGAGCGGATTTTGACGATGGATTTTCTCACTGGGATTCCGATCACGGACATCGAGGCACTTTCCGCGCAAGGGACGGATCCCAAGAAACTTGGCATCACAATGACCGGACTCATTTACGAGCAGATCTTTGATCATGGCTTCTTCCATGGTGACCCGCATCCAGGCAACATGGCGATTCTGGAGGATTCCAGGATTGCGCTTTACGACTACGGGATGATGGGCAAGTTCACTCCGCACATGCGCGAGAGTGTTGCTCTGCTCGTTGGCGGGCTTGCGGAAAAAAATCATGCCCAGACGACGCGTTCCATCTTGGATCTTTCCGTGGAAGGTGTGGCTTCCAATCAGCTGCTTCTGCAAGCCGAGGTAGAAAAGTTCGCAGATTTGAACCTCAATAAGCCGCTGGCCGACATCAAGCTCTCCGAAGTCTTCAACAGCCTGCTTGACCTGCTGCGTGACAATCACCTTCGCATGAAGCCAGCGTTTTATCTTGGCATCAAGGCACTTGCACAGGTCGAAGCGATTGGACGCACACTCAATCCCGACCTCAACTTCATCCGCGAAGGGGAACCCTACGCGAGCCGCGTGCTCATGGGAAAATTCGGGCCGAACCGGGTGGGGCGGATTTTGAAAGGCGTCGCCATCGAGGCGCTCGACTTCCTGCGCGACTTTCCGGGCGACTTCCGCCAGCTCTACCAAAATTTCCGGCGCGGAAAACTCAACATTCCTCTCGAACACAAGATCGACCCCGAGGGATTCGAACCGTTGCGCAAGACGCTGGATTCCATTGCCAATCGACTCGCCAGCGCGATCATGACTGCTGCCGTCCTGATCTGCTAGAGCATCGTCATCCTGGCCCACGTGCCCCCGCATCTGGGCGGTGTCAGCATCCCCGGTCTCGTCGGACTCCTTTTCGGAGCCTACCTCTGTGTGCGGATGTTTCTTTCCATGTGGAAGCACGGCGGGCTCTGAGGGAGTTTTCAGTGGTTCAGTTTTCAGTGTCGTCCCAGCGGCAACCCAGTTCACTCTGCTGGATGCCGAAATATTGATCTCGATCAACGAAACAAAAAAGTTTCGGGATTTTTGAACGAAATCTGGGGGTGGTGCGTCTCATGGTT
>JBBQRY010000259.1:0-3701 GCA_038214335.1 Chthoniobacterales bacterium | reverse complement strand
CGAAAAGTGCAAACAGGGAGAACAGGCGTCTCGCCTGTTTGGTGACTGGCTATTGTCTGCGGAGTCTCCACTCCCCACAGGCGGGACGCCTATGCTCCCTGACCTTCCATCGCCGATTGCACTTTTCAGAGATGCGCCCCCCTGATCTCCGGATGTCGCAATGCGATTGCACAGTATCCGCCGAGTGTGTAGAATCATTGGTCTATGGGAAGACAGTGGTTGCATGCAAAGCGTGAGGTCGCGAACCTCAAAAAAGGTCAGGTTGTTGGCAAACTCGTGAAGGAGATGATGGTTGCCGCGAAGCTGGGCGGACCGGACATGGAAGGGAACGCACGGTTGTTTGCGGTCGTCGAGAAGGCCCGCAGGGCTTCCGTCACGCGGGATGCCATTGAGCGCGCCATCAAGAAGGGGGCAGGGATTGGCGAGGAGAAGCTGGTTCTCGACCATTTGGTTTTTGAGGGATACGCCCCGCACAAGGTGCCAGTGATTGTCGAGGTGCTCACCGACAACAACAACCGCACCGCGCCCGAGATTCGGGTGCTCTTCAAACGCGGTCAGCTTGGCGCACCCGGCAGCAATAAATTTCTTTTTGATCATGTCGGGATTGTGGAAGCCCACCATCCGAATGCCGCGATAGACTTGGAGGAAGCGGCGATTGAAGCGGGTGCGAATGATTTTGTTTCCCTCGCCCATGCGGAAAATGACGACATCCCGGAGGGTGCTGCGGGCGCGAGGTTTCTGACCGAACGCACGGCCACGGCGTCCGCCTCGAAATGGCTGGCTGACAACGGTTGGTCGGTTGTCACGAGCGAGCTCGGATATGTGGCTAAACAATTTCCTACGCTCAGCGACGAGCACCGCACGGATGTGGGCGAGTTCCTTCAAACCCTTGAGGACCATGATGACGTCCATCGGGTCTGGGCTGCGGTGAAATGATGGAGGCCACGGCCACGCGGATTGTGCGGCGGCTGCGCGGAGCCGGACATGAGGCGTATTTTGCAGGCGGCTGCGTGCGCGATCGGTTGTTGGGCGTGGAGGCGCATGATTTCGATGTAGCCACCAGTGCGCATCCAGAGCAGGTGCAGAGGTTGTTTCCGCGAACGGTTGCCGTGGGGGCGCAATTTGGGGTGATTGTCGTGCTGGAGGGAGGCGCGGAGTTCCAGGTGGCGACCTTTCGTGCGGACGGCGTCTATATCGACGGACGGCGTCCGGAGTCGGTTGCGTTCACGACCGCCGAGGGCGATGCGCTGCGGCGGGATTTCACGATCAACGGCATGTTTTACGATCCGCTGGAAGATCACGTGATCGATTATGTCGGCGGGCGCGAGGATCTCGAAGCGGGCTTGATCCGCGCCATTGGGGATCCGTCCGCGCGTTTTCGCGAAGACAAGTTGCGCCTGTTGCGGGCGGTTCGCTTTGCGGCACGGTTCGGGTTCCGATTTGACCCCGCGACATGGGAGGCGGTGCGCGAGATGGTGCCCGCCATCCTCGAGGTGAGTGCCGAGCGGATTCGTGACGAGTTGGGAAAAATCTTCACCCATCGGTCAAGGGTGAGGGGATTTGATCTCCTCGACGCATCGGGCCTGCTGGAGGTGCTGCTGCCGGAAGTGACGGCGATGAAGGGATGCGAGCAGCCGCCGGAGTTTCATCCCGAAGGCGATGTCTTCGTCCACACCCGGCTCATGCTTTCGCTGCTGCCGGAGTCCGTCTCCCCATCCGTTGCTTTTTCGGTGCTCCTCCACGACATCGGAAAACCCCCCACGTTTCAACGCGATCCCACCGGACGGATTCGCTTCAATGGCCATGAGTCGGTAAGCGCCGCCATGACTGAGAAGATTTTTTATCGGCTCCGATTTTCGAATGCGATGACGGCGGATGTGGTGACGGCGGTCAAGAACCACATGGCCTTTAAGGATGTGCAGCAGATGCGGGTCGCGACGCTCAAGCGGTTTTTGGCGCGTCCGACCATGGACGAGGAACTCGAGCTGCACCGGGTGGATTGCCTTGGTTCGCACGGCCTGCTGGACAACTACGAATTCCTCCTCGCCAAGCGGGAGGAATTTTCACGCCAACCCCTGATTCCGCCCCCGCTGATCACGGGCCGGGATCTGCTGGCACTGGGCTGGGTGGCCGGTCCTCAGTTCAAGCGGATTCTGGACGCCGTGCAGATGCTCCAGCTTGAAGGAACGCTCACCACCCGCGAGGAGGCACTCGACTGGGTTGCATCTCATCCGGAATTGGTGGAAACTGACCCGCTTTCATGACCAAACGTCTCGTCCAAGTCTCTCGCAACGGAAAAATCATCGGTCGGTATCCACCCGAGCAACTCGCTGCCCTCATGGATACCGGCCATTTTCTTGAGACCGACCAATGCTCCAGCGAGGCCCTTCCGGGTTGGACTCCCATGCTGGA
This sequence comes from Chthoniobacterales bacterium, assembly GCA_038214335.1. Taxonomy (GTDB): domain Bacteria; phylum Verrucomicrobiota; class Verrucomicrobiia; order Chthoniobacterales; family Terrimicrobiaceae; genus QYQL01. The sequence continues at coordinate 1,289 of JBBQRY010000259.1, read as the reverse complement.
GTTCCTGCAACTCACCGCTGCTCCGAAATACTCGATGGGACGCGCCGAGCGTCCCCGCACGGATGGGAGCATCCGCACGTCCTCCCACCAAGGCCGCCATCGCTCGAAGCAGAGTCCGATTGTGGCTCTCTCCGGCTGGATTGCTTTCCTCCTCTCTGTCGGGCTGGTTGTCGGGGCCGGGTTTTGGATTGTGGACCTGCAATCCGAGATCGGCCGACGCGGATTGCAGATCACAGAGCTGACGAAAGAGCTGAAGGAGAAGGACAAAGAAATCCAGCGCCTGATGTTTGCCTCTCGCGAGGTGGCCGAGGCCGGAGTGGTGAGGGGCAGCGCGATCCTGCGCAACGACATGGGCAAGCGCGTCGCCCTGCCAGGCCTCCAAGTTCTCTTGTTTTCACGCAAAGCGATTGAGGCCTACTTGGATACAAGGCAAAGTGTGATTGCGGCACTGCCCGCGGGCACCCCGGTGGATCTCGTACAGTTTTTTTCCTCGGAAATGCCAGCACCGATCTCCAGCACCACGGCCGATGCCAGCGGACGCTTCGAGTTTGCCATCCCGGATAATGCCGAATACGTCCTCTTTGCGCGCTCGGCCGGCATGCTTCAAGGCCAACAATCGGGAAAGCTCTGGTTCGTAGCATTCAACGCTGCCGACCCTCTGAACACCCTCGTCCAAATCCAAGAATCCAACTCTGTGCAGCAATTTGTTCCCAGTCTGATGATCACCTACGGTCGATAGAAGCCATGCTTGCCAGTTCCTTACAATCCCGCTCGAATCTTTCGCAAAATGCCTGATCCTACATACGGAAAATCTCAAAAGTGGCTACACGTCTGGGTGCATGTGACGCTCATCACGACGTTCATTCTGCTGTGCAGCGGCGGAATTGTGACCTCGCACGAAGCGGGAATGACCGTCCCCGATTGGCCGACATCCTACGGCTACAATATGTTTCTGTTTCCGTTCTCCAAATGGGTGGGAGGGATATTTTACGAGCACAGCCACCGGCTCATTGCCTCGGGCGTCGGACTCATGACGATGATCCTGACAGTCTGGATTTTTTCCGCAGACAACCGCCGGTGGGTCAAAATTCTCGGGGTGGCGGTGTTTGTGGGCGTCTGTGTACAGGGTTTGCTGGGCGGTCTGCGGGTCACCCTTTACAAAGACGAACTGGGCATCTTTCACGCACTGCTGGCCCAAGCCTTTCTGTGTGCCATTGGCATTCTCAGCGTGGCAACCAGTGCAAAATTTTGTCGTGGGCAATGGGATATTTTTCATCCCGACACCCTCC
>JBBQRY010000258.1:0-3706 GCA_038214335.1 Chthoniobacterales bacterium | reverse complement strand
TCGCTCATCGTCTCTGGAATTTTCCCTTCCTTGCGTCATCAAAGCCCCACGTCAGGGTTCCAGCGTGGGTGTCCACATCATTCATGCAGCCAGCGAAATCCCTGCCGCCCTTGCGGATTGCTTCCAGTATGGCGACCGCGTTTTGGTTGAGGAATTCACGCCCGGACGTGAACTCACGGTCGGGGTTCTCGGCTCCAACGCTCTGCCGATTGTTGAGATTGTTCCCAATGGCGGATTTTACGACTACAAACACAAATACACAAAAGGTGCTTCAGAATACCATGTGCCCGCCGCACTCACAGACGAGCAGACCGCCGAGGTGCAATCTGCCGCCCTCGCAGCCTGCCGCGCACTTGCCTTGGAAATTTACTCCCGAGTGGATGTCCTCCTGCTCCCTGATGGCCGCCTCAATATCCTGGAAATTAACACCATTCCGGGCATGACCGAGACCAGCCTTCTCCCGAAAGCCGCCGCCGTCGTCGGACTTGGCTTCGAGGCCCTTTGTGAGGAAATTGCCGGAATTTCCCTGAGAACCCACCCATGACCCGCCGCGCACCATCACCAGGAAACCGCAAACATCCCACCACAGGAGGTCAGCACCTCCTTGATGTGAAAGTCCGCGCCGTCACGGTTCGCCGCCAGCGCCGCCAAAAAATCGGTGCCGTCTTCTGGATGTCCGCACTCGTTGTCCTCATCGGTGTCGCCGCATGGATGGGAATCTCAATCGGCCTCGATAAATTCTTTTTCGCCAATCCGGAATATACCCTGTGTCGGATCACATGGGAGTTGGATGGTTTGCTCACGCGTGAGGACGCGATCGAGGTCACGGGCCTGCGCGAGGGGGAAAATATTTTCCGTGCGGATCTTGGCTCTGTGGAACAGGCTCTGCGCGCGATCCCGATGGTGGCCGACGTGACAATTGATCGTGAGCTGCCGGACCACCTTGCCATCACCCTGACTGCACGCCGTCCCATTGCATGGGTTGCGCCAAGCAGCCCGGATGCCGACCCATTCGATGCCGCCCAATCCCTGCTGGTGGATCGCGATGGACTCCTCATGAAACCCCGTCTCATCCAGCCGGAATTCTATCATTTGCCGATGATCTATGGTGTGCGAAGCGACAACATCCGCAACGGCGAACCGCTTCATAACGAGGATCTGCACCGTGCGCTTAGTCTGCTGGACGAGGTAACCCGGCGTCCGGAATGCCTGCTCAATATCCGCACCATGGACATATCGAAAGGCTATTGCATCCTGGTGACCAACGACAAAAATGCCCGTATCACGTTTTCCAGCCAAGACTATCCCGAGCAACTCGGACGCCTGAGCCAGCTTCTGGCCCATTGCCGTGACACCGGCCGCGAACTCGAATCCGTGAACCTCATGGTGCGTCGCAATACTCCTGTCACTTTTGTCATGGCAGCACCTGTGACCGAAAAAATAGCGCCTTCGCAGAAACGCACGGTAGATCGTGGAGGAAAGAAAAACTAATGGCACGCGACGATATTCATGTGGGCCTCGAAATCGGCACGACGAAAGTCTGCGCCGTCGTGGCGGAATGCCGGAAGGATGGCGAAATCCGAATCCTCGGCGTGGGCGAAACCCCGTCGCGCGGTGTGCGAAAAGGCGAAATTATAGATTTCGAGATCGCATCGAATTGTGTGCGCGACGCGCTTTCCGACGCCGAGGAGAAAAGCGAGGTCGAAATCAAGAGCGTGTGGCTGGCGATCACCGGCAGCCATATTCACAGTTTTAATAATCGCGGATCGGCCGCCATCCCGGAGGAGAGTGGCGAGATCACGGAGGAGGAAATCCAAGAGGTCGAATACAAGGCCAAAGAAATCAGCCTTCCGAAAGAAAACGCGATCCTGCATTCGATCATCCAGCATTATTTTGTGGACGGTCAGGAAGGGGTTCTCAATCCGGTCGGCATGTTGGGCAGTCGGCTGGAGGCGGATTTCCATATTATTCACGGCGTCACCAACCGGATCCAGAACTCGATCCGCTGCGTGAAGGAATGCAGCATTGTGGTCGAAGATGTGGTGGTGAGCTCGCTGGCATCCGCTCAAGTCGTGCTTTCCGAGGCGCAAAAGCAATCCGGGGCGCTCGTCATCGACATCGGCGGCGGCGTCACCGATTACATCATTTATCTCGACGGAGCCGTGCGCCACAGCGGAGTCCTCGCCGTCGGCGGCGACCACATCACCAACGATATTTCGATTGGCCTGAGGATTCCGATCACCCGCGCCGAGAAGCTCAAAGTCGAAGAAGGATGTGCCATCCTTGGGCAGGCCCTGCCGGGCGAAAAAATTGTTCTCAAAAACGACACCGGATTTTCCGGCAAGGAAGTCGAGCGAGAGATGCTCAATATGATCATCCATGCCCGCATGGAAGAACTCTTCATGCTGCTGCGTCGTCGGTTTGCGGGCGAGATTCCGGTCCACCTTCTCGGGGCGGGAGTCATGCTCACCGGGGGATGCAGCCTGGTGAAGGGCGTGCGGGAAATTGCGGAATCCGTCTTCGATATACCCGTCCATCTCAGCCGCGCCCAAGCGGTCTCCGGACCCACCTCGAAATTCGAAAATCCTCAATTCTCGACCTGCATCGGACTCACGAAATACGCCCAAGCGGTTCGTTCCGAGATGCCGCAAGAATCGTTCTTTGGAAATATTTTCAAGAAGTTAGGCCGAAAATTCCGAGTGATTTAGAAACTTATGATCCCGTTCCCGAAATACCTCGACCGCTCACAACCTTCCGTGGTCCGGCTGGTGGGACTCGGCAATGCAGGCGTTCACCTTGCAGATCGGATGACGATGAGCGGACTCCCGGATGTCGAAACCATCGCCATCAACTCCGATCAGCAATCCCTCTCGTCTTCGGTCTCGACCACAAAAATTTCTCTGGGTCCGCTGACAACCCGCGGACTCGGTGCCGGCGGAGATCCTGAAATTGGACTCGATGCTGCCAAAGAGTCGCTCACGGAAATTGAAGATGCCGTTGCGGGCGCGGATATCATTTTTTTATGTGCAGGACTTGGCGGCGGCACGGCCTCGGGAGCCGCCGGACTGGTTGCGCAGGCTGCCAAGCAGGCTGGGGCTCTGCTCATTTCCCTCGTCACCTCGCCGTTTGCTTTTGAGGGCCGCCGCCGCACCTCCCAAGCCGCGCTCGGACTTCAGGAAATGGCACCCCATGCCGATGCCATCATCCATTTTGAAAATGATCGTATGGCCGAGCTCTCCGCGCCGATGGCGGGCGTGGCAGAAACTTTTTCCGCCTGCGACAAGCTCCTCGGCGGCTGCATCGAAGCCGTCACCCGTCTTCTCGCCGCACCCGGTCCGCTCGGAGTCGGACTCCCGGACCTGCTTGCTGTGCTTCAATCTGGAGACGGAAGTTGCCTCTTCGGCACCGGATCGGCCTCAGGCGACAACCGCGCCCATGAAGCCCTTGAGTCCGCCTTGGCCAGTCCGCTCCTTGACCAAGGCCGACTCCTCGACGACGCGGCCAGCATCCTTGTCCACCTCTCGGGTCCGCCCTCCCTCTCGTTTGCAGAAGTCGGTGCGATCATGCGCGAGGTCTCCCGCCAAGCCTCCGAGAACTCCATGCTCCACCTCGGCGTGAGCACCGTCACGGACCCTCACGCCCCCGTCACCGTCACCCTCCTTGCCAAGATCGGCACCCCGGCGGCCCGCGTCACCGCGCCCACCTC
>JBBQRY010000257.1:0-3732 GCA_038214335.1 Chthoniobacterales bacterium | reverse complement strand
CGACAACGATCCAGTCTGTTTTATGGAAAACACCCTGCTCTATGGCGAATCCTGGGAAGTGCCAGATGAGGAATACCTGATCCCGCTGGGCGTGGCGGATATCAAACGCGAGGGCTCCGACGTGTCGCTCATCGCGCATGGTCGCGCGGTGCTCACGGCTCTCAAGGCTGCGGAAATTCTCGAATCCGAACACGGGATTCACGCCGAGGTCTTGGACCTGCGCTCGATCCGCCCGCTCGACGAGGAAGCCATCCTGGCCTCCGTGCGGAAAACCCACCGGGCCGTCTTGGTGGATGAAAACAAGCCGTTCTGCGGGGTCTCAGCACAGATCGCAGCAACCATCCAGGAACAAGCTTTCGACGATCTCGACGCCCCGGTCCAGCGGGTCTGCTCGCTCGACGCCCCTGCCATCTACTCCCCGGCTCTTGAACCCCTCCAGCTACCGACCCCCGAGCGGGTCATCATAAAAGCGCTGGAAATCTGCTAATCAATCTTCACAATCACTGCCATGCCTGACATCACGATGCCCAAACTCAGCGACACCATGACCGAGGGAACCCTCGTCAAATGGTTGAAAAAAGTCGGTGACAAAGTCGAAATCGGCGACATCCTCGCCGAGGTCGAAACCGACAAAGCCACCATGGAGATGGAGGCGTTCGATGATGGCACGATCACGGAAATTTCCATCCCTGAGGGCGGCGTCGTCAAAGTCGGCGCACGCCTCGCCGTGCTCGATGGCGACGGCTCCGAAACATCCGCAGCTCCCCAGCCCACGACCTCGGAATCCAAACCATCCGAGCCGAAATCCAAAGCCCAGCCTGCAACAGAACCCGCTGCAAAATCCACCCCGAAGTCGCTCGCTCCCGCCACCCCGAAACCGCGCCCAACGGCAATGACCGGCGGACCTCGCGTGAAGGCCTCGCCGCTCGCCAAAAAACTAGCCATCGAGCGCGGCGTGGATCTTTCCGGAGTCACCGGCTCCGGCCCCGGCGGACGGATCGTCGCTGCGGATGTTCCAGAAAAAGGTGCCGCCCCGGCAGCTCCCGCAGCACGCCCGGCTTCAGCTTCCTCTTCTGCGCCCGCCCTCAAAATTTCCGTGCCCGTCTCGGACGCCGATAAGTCGGTGCCACTCTCTGGCATGCGCCGCACGATTGCCGAGCGGTTGCTCGCCAGCAAAACCCAGATTCCGCATTTCTATCTCTCGATGGAAATCGACGCCGCCCCGATGGCCGCACTCCGCAAAGACATCAATGCTGCCGCCGAAGCCTCCGGATCTCCGAAAGTGACCGTGAACGATTTTGTCCTGCTGGCCACCGCCCGAGCCGCCGCACAGCATCCGAAAATCAACTCCGCCTTCGCGGGAGACTCGGTCATCGAATACGCCTCGGTCCACCTCTCGGTCGCCATCGCGGTCGAAGACGGACTCATCACCCCCGTCATCCGGGACGCTCAAAAACTCACCCTGCGCGAGATCAGCCTCGCCGTCAAAGACCTCGCCACCCGCGCCCGTGCGAAAAAACTCAAGCCCGAGGAATACCAGGGCGGCACCGTCACTGTATCGAACCTCGGTGCCTACGGCGTCGAGAGCTTCTACGCGATCATCAATCCGCCCCAGGCCGCCATCCTTGCCGTCGGCGCCATCGTAAAAAAGCCGGTGGTCAACGCCCGCGACGAAGTGGTGGTCGGGCAACGGATGACCCTCGCCCTGAGCGGCGATCACCGCGTGGTCGATGGCGCAGCAGGAGCCGAGTTCCTCGCCTCGCTGCGCAAATCCCTCGAAGCGCCCGCCACGCTGCTGTTTTAAGAACGCGGTCCTCCCCTCATCGTGGAGCCCTCAAAGCGCCGCTCCCTCCAAAATGTCACAAATATCCATTGATCTGGCCAAGGTATCGATTCAGAGAAATATTGAAGAAGCGCTTTCTAACGACTTTGCGTTTTCACCAAAGATGAGAGCCAAGTCGAAAAACCGTCGAAGGCGTCGTCCCCTGCAAACCATTTCCTGAAAAAGTAAAACCCGCCTCCGTTTCCAGAAGCGGGCTTTAAGGTTTTGGCACCTGTCTGCACCATGCCAGAACTGAACCATTTTGCAAGCGGAGATTTGCGCACGAAAAAAATCGGGTTCAACGTCCGCAAGGACACTCCGAAGTATCGGCCCAAGCCAAAGAAAAGTCCGAAATAGTCCTGAATCGAATGCCGCCACCGTTTTTCATCCGTGCCCTCCTGCCTTCCGCGGTGAAAATTCTTTCCGCCCGGTTGACAGTTTTTCGCATGAGCCGCCTGAAATGATATGACGACGATGCCTCCTTTTCCCTCCCCAAGCCCGCCATTCACCGATCCCCCGCCCCCGTCGCCGGGATATTCGGTTCACGGCAACTGCAAGATTATGCACACTGGTACCGATTCCGCATGTCCGGTGGTGTGGGACTCGTGGCTGACTAATACTCAGTCACGGGGACCCGATTCGCTTTTTTTTGTGAGTTTGCGAGCCCAAGTTTGTGCCGTTGCTACAAGTATGACTCCCGCCGCAAAGGTTAGCGCAGCCTGTGACAGACTATAGAAAGAGCCTGGTCCCGAATCAGTCATCCCCTGAACCTTTGAGCCATAAGACACGTAATAATGAATCCAATTGAATACCTGCTGCACGGGATTGTTCGACTGGATTATTATTCTTCACTCTTCGTAAGGTCGCGAAGGATTTTCTTGGCCAGAAGTTCATTGAACTCACGGTGCCTTGGCACGGGTTGGGAGATTCCGGTTCGGGGATTCTGGTATATATCAGGCCTGCCACCATGCCGGAGCAAAGTGCATTTCGCTCGCTCCAATTCGGCAATTAAATTGCGTCGCTTCACGCGAGTTCCAATTCTTCTTCTCTTCGGATTCCAGGAATCGCCTCTGACGAAAACACCTCGTGAAGATCGCGAAGATGCTCCTTAAGGTCCTCTATATTATCCCCTTGTGTCCAATGGTCGGGAAACCCATTGAGATACCCGAGATATTTTCCGTCGCTCTCGATCCAATACGTGAACCGTGTTGTCATGGGAGTAAACTGGCACAGGTGCTGCTGGTGCGCGAGCAAGAAACATTCTTCGTCGAACGTTCGCTGTCTCTTTGGGTTGGTTTTCCAGCGTAGCCTCGTGCCTAGCCAACATTAGGCTGGAAGCTGGAACACCTTTGGCGTGCGCAAAGTTCAGGACACGCTTTAAAAATGGACCTCTACATGATGGTCGGAATTGTCATCGGTGAGCGGGATTGTCTGCGTGGTGACGGCCCGATTTCCTGACTCGAGTGATTGATCGTCGGGCGTGGCGGGGACGTTTCTGATCAGCGTGATATGGTAGTTGGCCGAGTGGTGGCGGTAATGAATGACGAGGCGATCCCAGCCGCTTGGCAGGCGGGGGGTGATCTCGAGATGGTCGCCCTTGCGGTGCACCCCGATCAAGGTTTCGACGAGGAGGCGATACATCCATCCCGCCGAACCGGTGTACCACGTCCACCCGCCTCTGCCGGTGTGAGGGGGAACGCCATAGACATCGGCCGCCACGACATAGGGTTCGACTTTGTAACGGGCGATGCCCTCGGGCGTATCGCCGTGGCGGACGGGATTGAGCATTCCGAAAAGTTCCCAGGCGCGGTCATGGTCACCGAGCAGGGCAAAGGCCATCGTGGTCCAGATCGCGGCATGGGTGTATTGACCTCCATTTTCGCGGACGCCGGGGATGTAGCCTTTGATAT
>JBBQRY010000256.1:0-3744 GCA_038214335.1 Chthoniobacterales bacterium | reverse complement strand
TTTTATATATGGGAACCCGGTGGTTGTCACCACCGGCTATGCTCCGATGTCCCTCTGGGACAAGCCTTCATCAGGGCACGGCTTCAGGCTGAGAGGGAATGGGGCTTTGCCACCCCCGAAATGTCATAATGAGAATTGCTGATTTTCATCGGCCCAGCGTTGACACCCATGGGCTGCCTGCTATTTCTGGATGTTTCCTCTTTTTCCCTTTATGTCAAAAACTACCAAGTCAGTGAAGTCCGCCGCGCCCCGCAAGGGCAAATACGTTTATACCTGGGGCAATGGCAAAGCCGATGGTGACGGCACCATGAAACCCCTTCTCGGAGGCAAAGGCGCCAACCTCGCCGAGATGACCCGCATCGGGCTTCCCGTTCCGGCTGGTTTCACGATCACCACCGAGGTCTGCACGTATTTCTACGCCAACAAGCGCACGTATCCGAAAGAGCTTCAGGGCCAGATCGAAGCAGGTGTTCGCAACATGGAGAAAATCATGGGCAGCAAATTTGGCGACTCCAAGGGCTTCCCGCTCCTGATAGCCGTTCGTTCCGGCGCTCGCGATTCCATGCCCGGCATGATGGATACGATCCTGAACCTTGGTCTCAATGACGACGCCGTCGAGGCGCTCGCGAAGGCCACGAACAACGAACGCTTTGCATGGGACTGCTACCGTCGTTTTGTTCAGATGTATGGCGACGTGGTGATGGGTGTGCAGAAGCGCGAGGGGGAGGATCACGAGCCGTTTGAAACGATCATCCACGAGTTCAAGCACGAGAAATACCAAAAGGACATCGTGGACAGCGACCTCACGGCCGAAGACCAGCAGGAGATTGTGAAGCAGTTCAAGGCGCTCGTCAAAGAACGCACCGGCAAATCCTTCCCGACCAATCCATGGGATCAGCTCAAAGGCGCGATTGGCGCGGTGTTTGGCTCATGGATGAACGACCGGGCGAATGTCTATCGCCGGAAATACAACATCCCGTCCGAGTGGGGCACGGCAGTCAACGTGCAGGCGATGGTCTTCGGAAACACGGGCGAGAACTCAGGATCCGGCGTGGCCTTCACCCGCAACCCCGCCAATGGCGCAAAAGAGTTCTACGGAGAATTCCTCATCAATGCTCAGGGCGAGGATGTCGTCGCCGGCGTGCGCACTCCCGAGCCAGTCGCATTGCTCAAGAAGCAACTTCCGAAACCGTATGCGGAACTCGAAAAAGTGCGCCAGACACTCGAGAAGCATTTCAAGGACGTGCAGGATTTCGAATTCACGATCCAGGACGGCAAGCTGTTCATGTTGCAGACCCGGAATGGCAAACGCACGGCCATGGCCGCGCTGAAATTCTCCATCGACATGGTGAATGAAAAGCTCATCGACTGGAAAACGGCGATTCTTCGGAATCCCGCCGACCAGCTCGACCAGCTTTTGGCACCCGTGTTCGATCCTGCGGAAATAAAGAAAGCCAAGCTTCTGGCGCGCGGACTTCCCGCTGGCCCCGGTGCAGCTTCCGGCAAAATCTACCTGAATGCCGACCGCGCCTCCGCTGCTGCGGAAAAAGGCGAAAAGGTTCTGCTCGTGCGCACCGAGACATCGCCCGAAGACCTGCGCGGCATGATCGCCTCCGAGGGCATTCTCACCGCCAAGGGGGGAGTTTCTTCCCATGCGGCGTTGGTAGCCCGTCAGATGGGCAAGGTCTGTATCTGCGGCGCTTCCGATCTGCACATTGATTATGATGCGAAGACGGTCAGCGTTTCAGGACAAACCTTCAGCGAAGGCGACTACCTCTCGATCGACGGAACCGCGGGCACCGTCTATGGCGGCCAAATCCCAACGGCTCCTTCCGAGATCATCACCGGACTTCTCCACGGCGACAAAACCGCGCAGAAAACCGAGAAGTATAAAAACTTCAAGACCCTGATGGATTGGTGCTCGAAGGTCACCCGCCTCGAAGTGCGCACAAATGCCGACAACCCCGAGCAAACCGAAAACGCCATGGCTTTTGGCGCGACGGGCATCGGACTCTGCCGCACTGAGCACATGTTCTTCGAGGGCGACCGGATCGACGCGATGCGCGAAATGATTCTGGCCGAGAAGACCGACGACCGGATTGCCGCTCTCGGGAAACTTCTTCCGTATCAACGTGAGGACTTCACCGGGATCTTCAAAGCCCTCAAGGGCCTTCCCGCAACAATCCGCCTGCTCGATCCTCCCTTGCATGAGTTCCTTCCGCACGATCACGGTGCGCAGAACGCCCTCGCACAGAAGATCGACGTGAGCGCCGACAAAATCGCCCAGCGCGTCAAGGATCTGCATGAGTTCAATCCGATGCTCGGCCACCGCGGATGCCGACTCGGGGTTTCGTATCCCGAAATCACCTAAATGCAGGCCCGCGCTATTTTTGAAGCGGCAGCGGATGTCGTGAAGAAAAAAATCAAGGTCAAGCCCGAGATCATGATCCCGCTGGTCGGATTCAAGCGCGAACTCGACCTCCAGGTCGAAATCGTTCACCGCGTGGCCAAAGAGGTCATGGCTGAGAAGAAGGTGGAATTTGACTATCTCGTCGGCACGATGATCGAAGTCCCACGAGGGGCCGTCACGGCGGACGAAATTGCGAAAACGGCGCAGTTCTTCAGCTTCGGAACCAACGATCTCACCCAGACCGCGCTCGGCATGAGCCGCGACGACATGGGATCGTTCCTGAACTCCTACACCGAGAACGACATCTTCAAAAAGAACCCGTTCGCAACCCTCGATCAGGAAGGTGTCGGACAGCTCATCAAAATGGCCATCGAAAAGGGCCGCCAGACGAATCCGAAAATCAAGCTCGGAATCTGCGGCGAACACGGCGGCGATCCAGACAGCGTGAAGTTCTGCCACAAGGTCGGCCTCACGTATGTGAGCTGCTCGCCATTCCGTGTGCCCGTCGCACGCCTCGCCGCCGCACAAGCGGTTCTCACCGAAGCGAAATAACTCGCACCAAAATCAACAAGCCGCCCGAGAGAAATCCCGGGCGGCTTTTTTTGTGCGTCAAAGCGCCCGCTCAGGCGGGACAGAGGACCACAGGGAGCACAGGCGGGACGTGTGTGCCTGCAACAATCGGAGCATCCAAGATGCCATCGCTGTGAACCATCTCAAAGGCCCGTGAGCTGACGGAGTGCTTCCTTCGGCATTGATCCAGCCTGACGGGCGACTTCCTTTCCATCGCGGGTCACAACAAAACACGGAATGCTGCGGACCCCATACTGCCGGGCAAGGTCCTGATTCTGGTCCACATTGACTTCGATAACCTGAAGCCGTCCAGACAGTTCCTGGGAAAGCTCATGGACGATCGGCTTCATCGTTCTGCACGGCGGGCACCAGTCTGCATAAAAATCCATCAGAACAATTCCCGAACTCCCGGCGGCAGTCACTGGTGTTGATTGTTCGTTCGCGTGGTTCCAAATCACCCAACCGATGGCCGACGCGAGAACCAGGAGAAACAGAGAAGCAATGAGATTGGATTTCATGAGGGATTTCGTGATGGCACTTTCTTACGCACGAGGATGCCAAAAGTCCAACTAAACGCCATGCGTCCACCCCGTTTCTACCACAGAGCACCGTCTCTCCCGGTCCCACCTTGACGGCCGGCCCATCCATCATGGCCGTGCGGCCCAGGGGCAGACTCTTGTCATGCTCCCAATAAACCCGTATGTCAGCCGGAAATTCTGTGGGATTATGCACACGCATGACCCGTGAACCGGCCGTTGGGGTGC
>JBBQRY010000255.1:0-3751 GCA_038214335.1 Chthoniobacterales bacterium | reverse complement strand
AGTTTGTCTTCGGAGATCGCGCCATGGAGATCATCCACGCCGAAATTCAGAGACACCTGGGCGAGGGGGAGTCCGAGGCTGACCCAATAGCCGGTGATGTGGCGAATGTTGTCGAGGTAAATGCGGCTAACGGCGAGGTTGCGCAGTTCCTCATGGGCCGTCGCATGCGGGATCCCCTGCAGGACAGGCCGTGCGCCTTCGGGTTCGAAAGCAAATGGCACAAAGCCCGTAAAACCGCCCGTGTCATCCTGCAACTCCCGCAACCGCCGCAGATGCGCAACCCGGTGCGCAGGGGTCTCGATATGCCCGTAAAGCATCGTGCAGGTGCTGCGTCCGCCCATTTTGTGCCATGTGCGATGGACCTCCAGCCACTCGTCCGCCGTCTCTTTGCCACGACAAATTTTTTCGCGAATTTCCGGATCGAAAATCTCGGCGCCTCCGCCAGTGATCCCGCCCAATCCATTTTCCGCCAGAAGCTCCAGCGTCTCACGCAGGGGCAGCTTAAAGACCCGATCGGAGAGGTGGCGAATCTCGACCGCCGTGAAGGCCTTGATCACGAACGCCGGATCCAGCGCGCGCATTTCACTCAGCAACGACAAATACCAGTCGCCCGTGAGCGAGGGATGGAGTCCGCCCACCATGTGGATTTCGGTGGCCCCGTTGCCCACGGCCTCGCGCACCGTGGCAAGGATCTCGGGGATGGCTAACTCGAAGGCGTGCTCATCGCGCTTCTTGGCACCAAAGGCGCAGAACTGGCAAGAAAGCAGGCAGACATTCGAGTAGTTGATGTAGCGGTTGTTGATGTAGGTCGCGATATTTCCGTTCAGCCGCTCGCGCACAAGATTGGCAATCTGCCCAATCCCATTCAGGTCCGGACACGCATAGAGAACGATGGCTTCCTCGTCGGAAATTCTTCCGCCGCTGGCAACTTTTTCAGCGATCGTCCGCAACTCTGGCGCGAGGAGTCTCAAATACATCCCGGCAACCTTCCCAAAATCCCCACCAATAGCGCAAGAGAAACCCGGATTTCTGTTGAACCCCCCTGCCGCATCCGCCTACTTGTGAGCCGCATGAAATCCTCTCTCCGCCCTCCCGTGCCGCGCCCCGCCGCCCCGCCTGTGGTCCTCACCATTGCCGGAAGCGATAATTCCTGCGGAGCCGGCGCCCAAGCAGACTTGAAGACGATTACCGCCCTCGGCGGATACGCCCAAACCGCCATCACCTGCGTCGTGGCCGAGGTGCCCGGCCTGGTCTCCTCGATTGCCCCCATGACCCCCAGCCTCGTTGCCGAGCAAATCCGACTCAGCCACAAAGCCTTCCCCATCGCCGCCATCAAGACAGGGATGTTGTATTCTGCCGCGATCATCCGCGCGGTCGCGGAGGAACTAGACCGCGCACCCCGCCGCGCCCCGCTCGTCGTTGACCCCGTGATGGTCGCATCCAGTGGAGATCCTCTACTGAAAAATTCCGCCATCTCCGCCTACGAACGCTTCCTTTTCCCCCGCGCTGCGCTGATCACTCCCAACCTCGACGAACTCCGCATTCTTTGCGGCCAGCCCTGCCGGAACCTGTCCGAAATCGAACAGGCCGGACGCGCCCTCGTCGAAAAATTTGGCGTTCCCTTTCTTTGCAAGGGCGGACACCTCAAAACTCGCCAAGCCGTGGATTTGCTCATCACTCCAAACGCCACCTGTGAGTTCGTTGCCGATTTCATCCGCGATGCCGACACCCATGGCACCGGTTGCACCTACTCCGCCGCCATCGCCACCGGCCTCGCCTGCGGTCTCCCGCTCGCGGACTCCGTCGCGCAGGCCAAAACTTTCATCACCCACGCCATCGCCACCCGTCACCGCTGGAAAACGGCCTCCGCCCTCAACCTCAATCCTCCGACAGCCGGAATCGCTGGAGCACGAAAAGGGCGCATTTGAAAACGTCACTTGCATTCGCGCCTCGATGGGATAAGTTGCAGTCAGTTAGGGGGCGTACTGGTTTCGACTTGAGGTGTGAAGCCCGGTCCGCATGCCGAGGATGATTCGTTGGCCTCGTTAAAAATCGGATCAAAAAACATAAATGCAGATTACGAAGATCTCGCTCTCGCGGCCTAAAGTGCCGTGACGTGTTACGGCAGACGCCTGCTAAGCCGGAACACGACGACAGCAGGCTAATTTTCCGCCGGGGTGGCCGCGGTGGGAGGTGAATCGATTTCGTGGCCGCTTTGGGGTGGGTAGCGCGACGGTTCGCAGCTTCGCCCCGAGCCTAAAAACCGTATAAGCATGTAGAAGATTGTGCGGATTGCTTTAAGGACAGGGGTTCAACTCCCCTCGCCTCCACCTTTTCGTTTTTGCCAAAGACACCATAGAAACCCTGTGTTTATGAGGGTTTGCGGGTGGATGACAGAAAAGCGGGAGTTGTGTCGAGTTGGGTTTGTTTGAGAAAAGTTTGTCTGGAATTGTCTGGAAAATCTACCTCGTCAGGCAAACGCCCATCCCTGCCCGCTCGAGGAATCCGGCACGCGCCCTCCATTCGGATCCGGAACACCGGGGAATCCGAGCTCCGGCGGCAACCACCTCAAGTTCAAATTCGTGGAAACCGCCTCAGTCATCGTCAATACAATCAATGCCAAGCGCAGTGTCGGCATGGCGGTGTGGGACAACGGCACGCTGGTTTCGGCCGGCAACGTCACGATCCCCGCCGATCAGCCCATCCCGCAGGTTGGGGATGTCGTGGAATTCCGTTACCTCTACGCGATACCGGAAAGCGGCAGCCTCTTCCAACCGGTTTATCTCGGGGCGAGAGACGACATCATGCCCGCCGAATGCACCCGCGACCAACTCAAGTTCCGCAAGGAACCGGAAGAGGTCGCGGCATGAAAGTGGAGGTAACCTTCACCGGAGGCCGCGCCCGCAAGCAAGCGGCAGCACCTCCGCCATTCGGTCCAGGCTTCAGCACCGAGATCATCGAAAAAACCGAGACTCTGGAAGTCTGGGGAACGGAGTTCAAGGACCCCGGACCCGACTACTGCGAGTTCCGCGCCATCGATGCCAACGGCGTGCGCATAGCGCTGAAAAGACTGGAGGGCCGCTGACGTGGCCATCCTCTCACCCAAGGGTGTGAAGCCGGAGATGACATTCCGTTGCTGCGATTGCGGCGACACCATCACCGGCCAGCAAGTCATCGACGGTGAATACCTCACCATCGTGACAGCCAACCGGGAAGAGCCGGAGGCATCGGTCTTCCGGTGCGAGTGCTGCCAGGACAACTACGAGGAACGCCGCCACGAATATCAGTCAGTTCATTGAAACCCGCGCTTGCGGGCCTCGCCAAAGTCATCAGCAACAAAGCCTCCCAGCCATGCCTGAAATGCGTGCGGGTGGATGCCACGCCGGAATCCGTCAGCCTCTTGGGCACGGATCTGGATGTTTACGCCAGCGTCACATTGGATGGGGCGAAGTCGGACAAGCCCGAAAGCTTCCTGCTCCCGCTGGAACGCCTTCAGTCAGTGGCCCGGAAGTTCCCGGCACACACGGTCCTCAACCTCGAACCCGGCAGGATCTCTTGCGACCTCGGCACGGGCCGGGTGAGCGAATCCAGTGAATCGGTTCCGCTCGAAGAATTCCCAGTGGAGCCGGAATTCCGTGGCGAGCCCGCCGTCCTGCCATTGCCGAAACCTCAGGTCGCAAGACCTGCCACAAATAACCCGATGCTCCTGCATTGCGGCGGAGAAATTGTCGAACGCGAAACCCTGTTTGGC
>JBBQRY010000254.1:0-3757 GCA_038214335.1 Chthoniobacterales bacterium | reverse complement strand
GAGCGCTTTATCAGAAGCTGAGGGAGCTCCCTGAGTTGCTGGAATTTCAGCGTGATTTCGAACTATTGAGCGGAATGAAGCTGGCATTCGTGGATGAATTGGGCCTTGGCGACGATCTGCGGAGAGACCAATTGCCGCTGTGCGCCGCGATGAACGCGTCTGAGGCGGGACGTGCGATGTGTGCCCGTTCCCGACACGCTCTGCTTGCCAACACAGGTGATCATTCGTCCTGCATGCTTTGCGATGCGGGCCTCAGCGAGGCGGCGATTCCTCTGAACATCAGTGGAATCAAGGCGGGCTATTTCATGTTTGGCGGGACCGCTCCGCTGCCTCCAAACCAGCAGACGATTCAAAAGGCACGCCATCTGTTAAAGAAAAATGGCATCAATATGGACGACCGTGACCTCGAATCCTTGCTTTCTCAAACTCCCGTCGTGCCAGCGGAAACCTTGGGAGCCTACAAGAGAATCGCCCATCTTGCCGCCAAACAGATCGCGCTAAAAGTGACCGACCAGCTCGTGGATCCCGAGGTGGCGATGCCGCCTGCCGTCACCAAGGCCTGTGGCTATATCCGTGCACGAGCCCTGGTGGACGACATCAACCTTGCCGAGGTGGCTCGTCATTGCTGCGTCAGCGAAGGACACCTATCCAGAATGTTTCATCACGTCACTGGCCTGACTTTCCGCGAGTATCTGACCCAAGTCCGCATCGAACACGCCAAGTCGCTGCTGATCCACACGGGCAAAAACGTCACCGAAATCGGCTACGAATCCGGCTTTCAGTCGCTCTCACAATTCCACCGGGTGTTTCGAAAGGTGTATGGGGCTTCCCCAGGAGAAATGCGATCCAAACCCAAATCCTGATGATGACGCATCTGGAGAAAGCTGTCAGTCCCGCGTTTTATCCCACGTTTTATCCGCACTTTCGAGATCCGGCGTGGTCGAGGCAAAGCGCCAAAGGTGCCAATGTAACCGCGCGAAATCGCGGCACGGGCAGGCCCGCCGCGACGAGCGTCTGCTTTTGCACCAGCTTGTCCTGCACCATTGCCTGGGCGTGGGAGGTGGAAAACAGTTTGTGCCCCGCCGCCTCCAGCGCTGCCATACTGCGCACTTCCACGAATTCATTTTCCAGTGTCACCGCATCGCAGCGTGCGGCGAGCCTCAGTATCAACTTCAAGACGTTCAGTCATTCGCTGGGCGAAACCGGCACGATCTTTTGCGCGGAGAAACGGCTCGCGGCCAAACTGAAGCGTGGTTTTCCCAACTTCCTGCATGATGCGCCGGCGCTGCTGCCGGCGGAGAACACGACGCTTCGGCGGGTGCTGATCAAAAGGGCCAGTTCTCTGCTCTTGCCATTTTGATCCGCTTGGCGAGTTTTTGGATGTTTCGGGAAGGATTCATTCTTCGCCATGTTTACCATTACAGGCGAGTTTTCAAATGTTTCCTACACTGGTTTGCGAGTGCCTGATTCCCTCGATTGCAGTCCGGTGGTCCTGCCGCCAACTCTTCCCTACGACCTCATGCTTCGACCGGCGAGAAGGGAATTTCTTTCGTTGCCCGGTGCGTCATGGGCGAGGAACGGGCAAACCGGCCATTTTTCCAAACCTGCCGCCAATCATTTTCCTGTCAGTTCCTGACAAACATTTCCGAATTTGAAGCAACTCGGATGAACTCCAAAGAAAAAGCCATCCGCCCGCAGAGCCGCATAAACACAGGGTTTCTATGGTGATTCGTGTCAAAACGAAAAACCGGAGTCGACGGGGCTCGAACCCGCAACCTCCGCCGTGACAGGGCGGCGCTCTAACCAATTGAGCTACGACTCCTCTGAAGAGGGCCGCTAATTATGCCTTTGTTTCAAGGGGACGCAACACATTCTTTTGAATTTCTTTCGGAGGCGGGAATCACTGGATGGAACAGGCGTGGCCTGCTGTAATGGATGGCATGCTTGAAGTGACAGTATTGGCGAGTGGGAGTAGTGCGAACGCGGTTTTGGTGCGTTCGAACCAGTGCAGCGTGCTGGTGGATGCCGGAATGTCGGCTAGGCGTTTGGTTGGGGCTCTGGCGGAATGCGGAGTCGAGCCCGCGTCCCTGGCTGCGATCCTTCTCACCCACGAGCACGGAGACCATACCCGTGGGTTGAAGGGGCTTGTTTCCAAGTTTGATATTCCTGTTTTTGCCAACCCGCTCACGACCGACCATCTCAAGCGGGCGGGGGTTCTTGCGCGGTGGAACCTATTCGCAAGCGGCAGCGGGTTTGTGCTCGGCGATCTCGAAGTGCGGGCGTTTTCCGTGCCTCACGATGCGGCGGACCCCGTGGGCTTCGTGTTGCGGGCGGACGGGATCGGCTTTGCGGTGCTCACCGATCTCGGGTATGTGACTCGCCAGGTGGTGGAGTCCGTGCGCGGAGTCCATGGTGTTCTCATTGAGGCCAACCACGATGAGGCACTGCTCCAAAGCGACACGAAGCGTCCGTGGTCGGTCAAGCAACGGATCTTGTCACGCCACGGACACCTCTCGAACGCAGCAGCGGCGGAGTTGGTGGCGGGGATGGCGACCGATGCGTTGCGGCACGTGCTGCTGGCGCATTTGAGCCGGGATTGCAATTCGCCCGAGCTGGCGGTCGATGCTATTGGCTCTCGCCTGCGGGCCTGCGGATGCGGGACAGCGCATGTCCGCTGTGCGCGTGCGGACGACTCTGCCCCGTTGCTCCGGATTGTGATTTGAACGCTGTTTAAGCCTGATCGCCAAAGAGTTGGCGGTAGCCTTGTCCCCAGACGAGGCAGGCAAGATGAGAAGAATGGCGCCCACAAACAGTGCCGACCACACGGTGAGGATCATCAAAACCAGTTGCACCCAGCGCATCTGGCGGAATCCTGCAAACAGGATTTCAAGGTTCCCTTTGCCTTTGCGGAGCACATCGATGAAGAAGAACATGAAGCCTGCGGAAAAGACCGAGGAGACACCGGTCGCCACCAGGTAGAAAAAAAGAAAGATCACTCCGACCCCGACCATGATCCATATCTCGCCCGGCTTCTCGATGAAGCCCTTGAAGACGACCTGAGAGATTTGCATGGGAAGCTGCGAAACAATGGAAACTCCAAAAAAGATGAGCATCGCGACGAGACAGACGCCCCAGTTGGCTGCAAATGCTTCCCATGCCAGCGCCAAACATTCGTCGAAACGGATTTTACCGGGTTCTTGGAGCTTTCTGGAAGCGGAGGAAGGAGGAGCCGGGACGTAGGGATCGGCCCCAGGATTTGGGAGATCCGAAAATGTATCGAGGGGCTGCCAGCCAGCCATGCCCTCGGACCATGCGAGATCGGATGGAAAAAACCTTCCTGCGGCCAGACCGTCGGCTACCTCCTGCTCCGTAAATTCTCCGAGGTTCTGATTGTCGCGATTGAGATGGATCGTGCGCATGGGTCATCCCCTACACGATACGACTGAGAAGAGGAATCAAGAAATGCGGACAGCGGGGAAGAGGGCTCACGCGGAGGCGCGGAGAGCGGAGAGCGATTGCTTGCGTCTGAACCACTGAAACTCTGCGTTTCTTAAAACTCAGATGTTTGGTTCGGTGTCTTGGCTATCGGATTTTGGCAAGTTGGGGGAGACCAACTCCAGCAATTCTCATTATGACATTTGTCCCGAAGGGACAGCCGGACCTTAGCCGGTGGTGGAGCGAAGCGGAACCACCGGAGAACCAACCCCCTACACGCCCCCGCCCCGGAGGGGTGGCGGAACCGCTCACACTCCCGACA
>JBBQRY010000253.1:0-3769 GCA_038214335.1 Chthoniobacterales bacterium | reverse complement strand
TTCCCGCTAGAAGCGTATGCAGCATATTGCCATCCGCACATGGCCCATTGCCTTTGTAACCTGCTCCGTAGCGGGGGTAGAAACATTGAAATGTCAGGAGGGCTAGAGAGAGTTTGGCGTCGCTCAAGCGCCGGTCTTCGTCACCCCCCTCGTGGTCGAAGATCGTGGGATTATTTCCCGTTGCCAGATGTGGCACCAACTTGCTCGATTTTACCGGCTCCTTGCTCGCAACCGTGGCAACCTGCAAAAACCTCGGCCCGTCTCCGAACAAGTTGAAGTGCGGGAAAATATCCTCGCGGCGGAGATAGGCGGGAGCGCGGGATTCGAGATCCCCGCCAAAATCACCCCAGTCGTCGGGAGTCTCGGGAGCACCGAGTTCGGCTTGGGTAATGCAGACGAGAAGTCGCATAAGCGAGATGCGCTCGTGGGGCGGGCAGTCGAGGTCGGCGATCTGCGTGGCTTCGCGGAAGGCGGTTTCGAGGCTGACGAGGGCGTTCCGACCATCGCGGTAGCGGACTGGGATCCAGGGATTTTCAACAAGGTTGAAGGGATTCATAGAGAAGTTAGAACCAAGATTCCTCCTCGTCCCATGGGACGGAGACGGAGGTGTTGCGTTCGTGCCAGAGTCCGCGTTCCGGGTTGTATCGGAGGCGGTAGGCGATCTGCGGGGGGGAGGAGCATGGTTCGCATTCTGCCGAATCGGGCGGGCAGGTGGCGAGGATGGAATTGAGAAAGTGTTGGGCAAGCCATGCCGGGGCGGTGTGCGAACGCAGGGTGTCTGCGATCAGGTATTTCGGCACGCGGCAGGCATTGCAGTGGAGTTTGCGGGCGAGATCAAAATCAAACCGTCCGGGAAGGAAGGTATGCGAGGTTCCGTCGAGAAAGCGGAGCGTGGTTCCTTCCGATGTCTGAGACGGTTGGGAACTGAGCAGGACGACAAAGCCGGAGGGTTTCGGTTTCCATCGGGTTTGCATGCCTTCGACATCGTCCAGCACGCTGGTTCCAAAGACCGTATTCATCCATGCGGTGCCGCGCATCTGGGAGACCTTCCCATGGTGGAGGATCAGCCAGTTCGTTGGAGGATTCCCCAACTCTGCCACCCCGGCTAAAAACCTCTGTCCGGTTGGAGCATGGTTCCCCTCATAGACATCCAGAGAATCGAGGCCCAGCACTTTTTGCCATTTGCTCCGCCATGCCGCACATTTCATGAGAAAGCCGGGGGTGATCTTGCCGATATCGTGTGCGGCGATCAGTGAAACGGCCCCATCCGGCAGCAGGCACCGGGACGATTCGGGCAGCATCCCGCAGGCCAACGAAGCCACCGCCCCGACATTCACGCAGTGATCCCGAACGGAAAGTGCCGGTTGCCCGCACTCGTCCGTTTTGGCCCAACAGTCATTCAGCTGGAGTTTCAAGGGTTCGCCTATTTTTTCTAAACTGTTCATCTGGATTTTATAGACATCCAATGAGCCGACAGGTTCCTTGGCCCATTGTTTTGAAGGCCTTCATAACAGGGGGGTAGGACATCTATGGGGGTAGCTGGCACTTTTTTCAAAAAAAAGGGAGTCCCGACAATCAGAACAGGAATAGCCCTGTCCGGCACCTCAATTTTCATGTCGGTTTTGATTGACTTCAGGTGCGGAGTATTCGAGGATTTGTGGGCCATGCGCTTAATGGTTTGCCCCCGTTTAAAAGTTCCGAGTTTTGCCGAGGCTCCGGTGACTCACTTTGTGAGTCTCATTGACCCCGACGAGGCAAATACTATTGTCCAGCCTCCAAACAACGCGCGTGAACGACTCCGCTTGGTGTTCCACGACTTGGATGACATTGAGATGTCGCTTCCCCGTTACGCCAAATACGAAGCACCCACCGAGGAACATGTCGCGGCACTGGTGAAGTTCGGGCGCAACATGGCCCCACTGGACGATTGGGGTCTGCTCACGCATTGCGAGGCGGGAATCAGCCGATCCTCTGCGGCGGCGATCACCATGCTGGTGGCGGCTGGCTATGCTCCGCAGGTGGCATTCGGCCTTGTCCGTCGTGCGTGTCCTCTGATGTTGCCCAATCGGCGGATGCTGCGGATCGCAGACGGATTGCTTGATACGGGCGGTCGCCTTCACAACATGGCGCAAATTTATCGTCGCAAAGCCTTTCTGCGGGCTGGATATGAGGATCCGACCAATGTTCTTCTTGCGGAAGTCACCGCCGCAAAATCCAAACGCATGAGCTTTTTGGAACGTCTGATGGGATTTCTCAACCCCGGTTGGCGGCGGCGCGTTGGCACCGGTGCCACGATGCGAGGGATCGATCTTCAGCAGGTTGCCAAAGATCGGGGAAGTGCGAATCGCCGAAAGTTTACCTACTGAGGCGTGTCGGCCGGGCACATCCGAAGTTCAATGCTGGCGCTTCTGCATTCTAAATTTCATCAAGATTTAGAGTTTTCCACTGGAAGCGCGACAGGATACTCTTCCTGCCGCACGTCTCGCAATCGCGATATTCCGTATCCGCATCCGAATGAATCTGCCCAACAAACTCACCATCTCCCGGCTTTGGCTCACGGCTATTTTCGTCGTGTGTTTTGTGGTTCATTTTCCCGGACGTTTCACCGTGGCACTGGTCGTCTTTCTGGCCGCCACGCTCACAGATTACCTGGATGGTGTGATCGCCCGACGCCGGAGACTGATCACGGACTTCGGCAAACTCATGGATCCGCTGGCGGACAAAATCCTCACGGCATCGGCATTCGTGAGCCTCTGCGCGATGGGAAAATTTCCTGCATGGGCAGTGATTGTGATCATCAGTCGCGAGTTCCTGATCACCGGGCTGCGTTCGCTGGCGGCGTCTAAGGGCGTGGTCGTTCCGGCAGACCGTCTTGGCAAACACAAGACGGCATGGCAGATGATCACGATTATTTATCTGCTGCTGGTGGCGTCCGCAGGCGAATGGATTGCGGAGCCTCAATTTTCATCTCTTTGGACGGATGTCGCGTCCGGCCTCATCGGCCTTACCGTCGTGCTGACCGTCTATTCCGGACTCGCTTATTTCTGGAACAACCGGTCTCTCATCGAAACCGAATAAAATGATGGATTCGCTTTTTCTCATTGCTGGCAGCGGCGACTATCCCCATGAGACCATCACGGGAGCCCGCAAGGCAGGGGTGCGCCGGATTGTTGTCGCAGCCTTCGAGGGGGAGACCGCGCCGGAGGTCACCGCTGCGGCGGATGAAGTTTTTTCCATGCGGGTGGGCCAGCTTGGCCGGTTGCTCGATGCCGCAAAAAAATCTGGTGCGAAGGACGCGATCATGGCCGGACAAATTGCCCCCGGCAACCTCTTCGACCTGCGTCCGGATTTGCGGGCGCTGATGATCCTCGCCCACCTGAAGACCCGGAATGCCGAAACCCTTTTCGGAGCCGTCGCCAACGAACTCGCTGCCTGCGGAGTGACCCTCCTGTCGGCCACAACATTTCTGGACGACCAGATGGCCGGGATCGGGCCGCTTGCCGGACCCCGGCTCAAGGCCCGTCAGATCGCAGATCTAGAATTCGGATTCCGAATTGCAAAAGCGTCGAGTCGCCTGGACATCGGGCAAACCGTCGTGGTGAAGAATGGCACGGTGCTTGCCGTCGAGGCCTTCGAGGGAACGAACGAAGCGATCCTTCGCGGCGGCCGGCTTGGACGCTCGGGAGCATTAGTCGTCAAAGTTTCCAAGCCAGACCAGGACATGCGATTTGATGTCCCGGTTGTTGGCACACGCACGCTGGAAATTGCC
>JBBQRY010000252.1:0-3776 GCA_038214335.1 Chthoniobacterales bacterium | reverse complement strand
CGCACCCATTGGTCGAAAATCTGGATGAGAAAATCCCCGTAAGCTTCGGCGGGCACACTCCAGCGCGTCACGGGAGATCCGGGCTGACCGGGCTCGGGCGGCTCCGCAAATTCGAGCGGACTTTCGCGATCACTTTGCTGGCGCTCCACGATAGGGATGAACTGGATGAACCCTGAGCCTGTCTCGCGCAGGAAATCATACACCTTGAGCGGATGCTTCACGTTGCTGGCGTTCACAACGGTCAGGGTGTTGAACTCGACTCTATTTTTTTTGAGCAAGTCGAGACCGTGCATGACGCGCTCAAACGTCGGCTTCTGCCCCTTGTCCACGCGGTAGGTATCGTGCAGCGCACGCGGACCGTCCACGCTCAGACCGACGAGAAATTCGTTCTCGCGAAAAAACCGGCACCACTCGTTGTCGAGTCGGGTTCCATTGGTTTGCAGCGCGTTGCGCACCGGACGCCCCCCCGCATACTTTTGCTCCAGCTCGACCACTTTTCGGAAGTAATCTAAGCCGAGCAGGGTGGGCTCGCCGCCCTGCCAGGCAAACGTGATCTCAGGCGTGACTTGGCTCTCACAATACTGGCGGATGTAGGATTCAAGGACCTCGGGAGTCATCCGGAAATTCTCGCCTTTCGGAAACAGCTTTTCCTTTTCGAGGTAGTAGCAATACGTGCAATCCAGATTGCAGATCGGACCGATAGGCTTCGCCATCACATGGAATGGCAGGGCAGTGGGTTTGGAAATAATCGATGACATGGATGCGAAACACCCGGAGGCAATCACCCCCGGACCACCCAGCATGACACAATTTCCTGCCCAATCAATTTTTTGATGCTATCTCTTCGCTTGCTGACACCAGCCCGGCCCCGATCGAGGGAGCCTCGCGGGAGGGCACAGGATTTCCAAAAAAACCATGGTGTCCGGGATCAATCCCCACGGCCTTCGAGAGCGGAATTCCCCGCCGCAGGAGCGGAGAACCGGGGAGCAATTTGTATCCACCGAGCGTGGCGAGCAAACCCGGTTCGCCGATGGTTCCGCCGGTACCGACTCCATCCAGCATGGGATTTTCGTCAATGGCCAGAATGCGTCCCCCCATGCGCTCCTGGTCGTGCGCCACCTCCAGCCACTCGGAAATGCTCCGGTAGTTGCCGCCCGCCCATTCCACATGGAACGCATCACCATCCGCCCAATACGCATTGCCCTGAAAGTGAATTTCTTTCTGACCTTCGCCCACGAAGACCAGCTTTTCTCCCCCGCTTGTGAAAAACAGGTTGTTATGGACCGAGACCGAACGCGTGGGCGAAATCACGGCGATGGCACACGCCTCCGTGCGCGGCGTCTCGGATTTTCCGAGAGCGGCAAGAACCGCCCGTTCGGAATCCGGGGCCAGCCGCGGTTTCCGATGCTGCGAGGGAGCGAGATAAATCGTGTTCAATCAGAAAGGAAAATTGTGTGGGACTATTCGTTAAAGCACGTAGTCCCCCATATAGTCGGCAAGCCGGAGACGTGAGGCCGTGCCTCCAGCCAGCAGGAGATCCTTTCCCGCCTGTTCATAGCGCCCACACAGGCCGACGAAGCGGATCACATCCAGGGGCGGACGCTGGGTCGTGAGCATCCGGGTCCGCACTTCGGCGGTCCATGATTTCCACTCATCGAGGAGGGTCATCAGATTTCTGGCATCGCACGAGGGAACCGTCGCCGAGCGCATCGCCACTTCGTGGGCTTTGAGGTGAATCCGAAATTCCACCTCCAAGGCATGGAGGGGGTGGTCGGAGCACGGGGAAGAATTTTCCGAAAGGATGGGGAGGCGTCCCACCGCAACGACAAGCTGCGCATTGATCCTGCGCAGAGCGGCCAGATAGTCTCGCAAGCGTTCTTTTTCACCTTCCGGACAAATCGGAAAAGCCAGATGACCGATTCGCGTTTCCGCCTCGCCGGGGATCAGTGCCATCCGGGTCCTTTGCCAGAGCGGCAGCGAGGTCCCGTCGAGGATCTTGAGAGAGAGCCGCAGCAATTCCGTGAAGCGATCCCGCAGTTCCCATTGAGGAAGCGAAGGCCAGACCAGGCGCTGGATCACCGCTGAGACAACCACCGCAAAGGCCAATCCGAAAAACAAATCTGCCACGGCTTGGAACGAAATCGCCTGCTGCCCATTGAGTCCAACGATGCCCACAATCAGAAGCATCGCAATCTGCATGGGAATCGTCATGCCTTTGGTTGTGAACGAAAGGTAACCCCAGCAAAACAGCCAGATGAAAATCACAACGTTCATCACCGCATAGCTCGATAGCATCGGTCTTGCCGCCAGCAGGATCAGGCATACGGCAATGAGGAGGATCATGTTATAGACGACAAAATGGAAGGCGCGCCAGTCGCCGCGTCCGCCGGGGCTAGTGGCATTGAGGGAAGTGAAGACCCATGTGCCGAGAACAAACATGGGTCCGCCGGGAGGATGTAGCCAGTTGTCGAGCACAAGGGCCACCACCACCGCCAACCCAGCCTTCACCCCGCTTCGCACCCAAAATGGTGGAGGAAATGCCGAGACAAATGGCTCGGGTTCGCGGCGGCGGTCGCCGACCTGTGTGGGCAGAGAATCGAGCAGCTCATGCGAACGCTCGATCTGTTGCCGAATGTCATCCAATGCCAACAAATGCAGCCCAAACGCAAGGATCTCATCCGGTGGCAAATCAAAGAGCCCCGGCTCGTTCCGCAGCTCCAGCAACCGCTTCTCCAGACCCTCCACAAGACCACGCACCCGCGTTCGATGCCGTCCGCGCGACCCAGCATCCGAGCTACCCCGTGAGAGGTCTTCCAACGCATCGGATACCGCCCCATGCAAAACCTCACAATCCGAACGCAAGTGACGATGGTAAAACGAGTTCTCCGGCAGCGGCATGGTCAAGGTCCGAATCGCCGAAGCAATCCGCGCCAAGCAAACCGTGATCTCAAAATACGTCGCCAGACGGTTCCGGAAAAATTGGCTTTCGCGCGCGCCGAAGTCCAACAACCCCCGCAGCCCGGAAATCCGTGCAGGAAAGTCCTCGGCCTGCCGGGCCGCTGCCGGATTCGCTCCGCCAAAAAGCACACCCGCGCCCGCAGCAAAGCATTCCCGCAAATCCGTGAAGGCCGCTCGGGTTTGTGACAAAAACTCGATCCGCGCAAACCTCGGCCAGATCAGGCTCTGCACAATCAACGCCACTAGGATTCCCAACGTGACTTCCTCGACACGCCACAGCGCATATTTCCATGAGAAGTCCGGATTTTCCAACCCGTTGCTCGCGACGACAGTCAGTGTGAGTCCGCAAAGCAGGAAAGCATACGGATACCGGCTCTGTCCGAACATGGCCGTGCAAAAGCCGACGATCAACCCCGCCGCCGCCAGAAACACAACCGGCTGCTGCTCAAATCCCGCTGTGAGCACATATCCCAGCACCGCACCAACCACAGTCCCAACCAGTCGAAAAAAAGACTTCTCGGCAATCGCCCCGACAAACTGCGCGATCATCAACACGAAGACCGTGAACAGCGCCCACACCGGTTCCTCCAGCCGCAACCACAAGGCCAAAAACACCGCCACCACCCCGGCCAAGCCAAATTTCAGCCCGTAACGGAATGCCGGATCACGAAAAACCGCGCTGATTGTTCCATCCATCACGCCGCCACTAGACCCCGCCGTCTCGCTCAGGGCAAGCCACGAAAGGCCGCATGACAACTTTCTCCAAACTGGTCCCCAGATTTCAGTTTCCTTCCACTCCTCAGCCTTTGGACGCATAG
>JBBQRY010000251.1:0-3776 GCA_038214335.1 Chthoniobacterales bacterium | reverse complement strand
AACCGCCATGAACAACGAAAAAAGGCAAAACTGCCAGATTTCGTCGCGAGAATGGAGGCAGATTTTCCGAACGAAAAAACGGCTCCCGCTGGCACCATTCAAGCTATCGTTGATTACGACCGGGGCGACCGATGACGAGTTACGCGGACTCGGGATTCATCGTCTCCCTCTACAAGAAGGAAGCCACCAGCCAAGAGGCCAACGAGGCTTTGCGGCAAACCACACTGCCGGTGCTCTTTTCTGCGCTGACCCAGCTCGAAATCCGCAATGCGCTGCATCTGGCAGTCTTTCGCGGGGAGATTACCGAAGAAGAACGCGCACTGAAATGGCAGCGCTTTCAGGAGGATTCGAGCAATGGCTTCTATGCAGTCATGCCAGTTCCAAGCAGCGACCTTCACGATCGGGCTGGCGCACTCGCAGACAAATACAGCGCCACAGTGGGCAGCCGCAGCCTCGATTTGCTCCATGTCGCGGCGGCACAGTTATTGAATGCCGGGGAACTCCTTAGCTTTGACACGCGGCAACGGAAGGTGGCCGTCGGCGAAGGATTGAAAGTGCGTCCGTAGGGGCGGCACGCACTTTTCTGGGGCGTCCACAACCATCGACTGCCTGCACCCTTGCCATCGATTTTGAAGTTCGCATTCGGGAGAAATTGCCGCTATCGTTTTCAGACATGGGATCAGTAGTTTATGGGCCAGTCTCTTGGCAACGTATGAGCACCGGCATTGAAATTGTGAAGGATCGGCTGCGCCGCGCCGTCCATGCGCTGGATACTGCCGGGGTGCGCTATGCCGTGATCGGCGGCAACGCAGTAGCCGCATGGGTGTCGCGGGTCGATGATTCGGTGGTGCGCAACACACGGGATGTCGATTTGTTGCTCGACCGCACGGATTTCGGGCGGGCGGCGGTGGCAATGGAAGCCGCCGGATTTGTTCATAAATCGGCGTCAGTCCTTGGCACTGCAGGTCGGATCGAAATGTTTCTCGATGGCCCACAGGCAAAAGCGCGCGACGCAGTTCATGTCATCTTCGCTGGGGAGCGGGTGACCGAGGATTCGTTGCTGCCATCGCCCGGCGTGGACGAGATTGATGCGGGTGCGTCCGACTTCCGCCTGATCGACCTCGGGGCGTTGGTGCGCATGAAGCTGATCTCCTATCGTGACAAAGACAGGGTTCATCTCCGCGACATGATAGAGATCGGCCAGATTGACGAGACATGGATCGAGCGGGTGCCCCCGGAGTTGCGTCTGCGGATGGCTGAACTGCTCGCCGACCCGCACGGCTGACCTATCTCCGTGCCACCGCCCCGAACAATCCGATGCGGCGCGCCCGAAAATCACAAACGATCACCGTGCCAGAGCGCTCGTTGAAAACATCGTGGCTCAACACCACGACCGGTCGGCACCCCGATTGCGCATGGCCTTGCTTTGCACGGTCAGAATTCGCCGAAGAAAAGTCCGTAAACCCAACATCTTGTGGAAGCCCGCCGCTTCCATCCCAATATCCTGTGGAAATGGCCAGAAAAACAGGAATTTGTATTGCCACTTTTCCGGAGCCGTATAGGCTGGATTCTCCGTGAGATAGCCACGGATTTGACCTCAATTTTCCATGCCAGACGAACCAACCTCTGAAAAGCCCGCCAACACATCCGCGAGCAACGCCACGCCAGATTTCAAAGCCAGCGACTACACAGCCGACGATCTGAGTTCGCTCAAGGGACTCGAAGCGGTGCGCAAAAAGCCGGGCATGTATATCGGCGGCACCGATGAACGGGCGCTTCACCATTGTGTGAGCGAGGTGCTCGACAACTCGGTGGACGAATTTCTTGCCGGCCACTGCACCCACATTGATGTGACGATCCACTCCGATGGATCCATCTCAATCCGGGACAACGGACGCGGTATTCCGGTCGATATCAATAAGGAGGAAGGGATTCCCGGCGTCGAACTCGTCCTCACCCGCCTGCACTCCGGCGGCAAATACGGTCAGGGAAATTACGAATACTCGGGAGGCACACACGGGGTTGGCGCGAAATGCGTGAACGCGGTCTCCGAGTGGTTCAAAGTCGAGGTCACCCGCGATGGCAAAATCCATGCCATGTCGTTCGAACGCGGCGTCACGAAACAAACCCTGCACGTGATCGCCGAGGTCAAATCCAAAAAACACACCGGCACACTCATCACGTTCCTGCCGGATACCGAGATTTTTCTTGAGAGCATCGAGTTCAAAGGAGAGCGGATCATCACGCGACTCAACGACCTCGCGTATATCAATGCACCGCTTTCGTTCACGTTCCTAGATGAACGCCAGGACAACGCGAAGCCGGTCCAGATTGTGCATCCCAAAGGGATTGAGGAATTCGTGGAGCGTCTGGTGGAAAACAAGTCGATCGTGCATCCGAAGCCGATCATGATCAAGGGCAGCCGCGACAAAGTGATTGTCGAGCTGGGCCTGCACTACACGGACACCTACAACGAGCAACTGCTCTGCTACACGAACGCGGTTCCGAATCCGGACGGCGGCACGCACAGCAGCGGATTCCGCGGATCCCTCACCCGCGCGATCAACCAGTATGGGAAAAACAATTCGCTGCTGAAGGATAAAGACGTGCCCATCACCGGCAACGACGTGCTCGAAGGCCTCGCGGCCGTGGTCAGCGTCAAACACCCCGACCCCCGGTTTGAGTCCCAAACGAAGGTCAAGCTCATCTCGCCCGAGGTGGACGGCATCGTCGGATCGATCAGCTACGAGGGACTCATGCTGCATTTCGATCAGAACCCGACTGTTGGGAAAAAAATCATCGAAAAATGCCTGATGGCCGCCCGCGCCCGCGAGGCCGCCCGCAAAGCCCGCGAGACGGTCCGCAAAGGCGCACTCACCGGCGGTGGACTGCCTGGCAAACTGGCCGACTGCTCGGAACGCGATCCTGCGCTCACCGAACTTTACGTGGTCGAGGGCGACTCGGCAGGTGGCTCGGCGAAGCAAGGCCGCGACCGCAGGTTTCAAGCGATCCTTCCCATCAAAGGAAAAATCATCAACGTCGAAAAAGCCCGTCTGGACAAGGTTCTTCAGAACACCGAAGTCCAGACCCTCATCACCGCCATCGGCACAGGGATCGGTTCCTCGCTGGGCGAAAAGGGCGAAAAAGAACAGGAAGGCACGTTCAATATCGCCAAACTTCGCTACGGACGCATCATCATCATGACCGATGCCGACGTGGACGGCTCCCACATCCGCACCCTCCTGCTCACGTTTTTCTGCCGACAGATGCCGGAACTCGTGCGCCAAGGGAAAATCTACATCGCCCAGCCGCCCCTCTATCTCATCAAACGCAAAAAGCGTGAGGAATACGTCGATGACGACGCGCAGCTCAACAAAATCCTCATCGGCATCGGAGCCGACGAAGTGAAGGTCAAAAACCTCGCCGATGGCAAAATTTTCACCTCGACCCAGCTCAAAGAAATCCTCGAGCTTCTCGAGCGGGTCGCAAAATTCAGCGACGCGATCCGACGTCACGGCGGCGACTTCGAGGGCTACCTCGCCGAGCGCGATCCAGCGACCGGCAAGCTGCCCACGTTCATGGTCAAAGTCCGCGAGGGCAACACCGAATGGGCGACGTATTTTCCGGGCGAATCCGCAGTCCGCGAATTCCATGAAGGCAACCGCGATCTCGGACTCTACGACGATCCCGCGCCAGAGCTTGCCGAAGGCGAAGTCGCCCCCGTGGAACAGCCCACCACGAAATCGAAAAAAGCCGACCAGAGCGCCCGCCGCCGA
>JBBQRY010000250.1:0-3784 GCA_038214335.1 Chthoniobacterales bacterium | reverse complement strand
ATTAGCCGCTTGCGTTGGAACCTAATGCAGCCGTAATGTGTCGCCACGGAAAAACGCAAGGGCTTTTGCATAAACCAAGAGTGTCATGAGATTCCGAACCGAAAGCCCGTTGCGTGTCTGGCATCCGAGATCTTTGAGCCGATCCCGGCCATTGTCCCGAGCGGTGAGTTCCGGCCATTCCGCACCGGCGAGTCGGGCAGTGTCCTTCGTTATGTATTCGAATTGGGCTGCCGCAGGCTCAAAGAACTCGAAGTGGCTGGAGAAAAACTCGATTCGGCGTCTCACCTCCGACGGCAGTTCGATGGCGCGGATGAGCTTCTGGAGGCGATCAATCTCCGCCTCGGTAAAAATCACTTCTGAGGGAACCATTTCCTCCGGACGCAGGTTGTCCTCAATGCGTTGCAGAAGGGTGCCAAGAAAGCGGGGGTTGAACGCGAGGGCGGGAACGATGACGTCGATCCGGTCCCGCAGTGCCTCGATCACTTGGTATGTTCCGCCGCCTTGGTCGTCGTTCGCAGTCAGATACCATGCGGACTCCGGACACTCTTTCATGTGGCCGAGGATTTCCGCGTAGTTGTCCCCCATCACGGTGAGCAGTGCGCTCTGGGTTCGGGTGGGAATGCGATTGTATTCGTCGATGATTTTTACCCGGTGACTCAGCCATGGCCGCCACGCGATGCGGATATCTTCCATCCTTTGGGCAGCGCCGAGGGCAGCGTGAGACGGGTTTTGCTTTCTTCCGCCCTTCTTCGCTTGCGGATTGATGCCGAGGCACAATCATGGTTGGCTGAAGGTCTCATGAAGAATCCATTTCAAGAAATTGCGGAGGAGGCTGCCCAGGCGGCGGGCGGATTATTGCGTGCCCATTTCGGGCGTGTGCTCAAGGTTGATGAGGCGCACGCGCACGACATCAAACTCGAACTCGACAAGCGCAGTCAGGCGCTGATCGAGTCGCTCATTCTTTCGCGATTTCCCGATCATGCCATCTACGGCGAAGAGGGAATCCGTGGAGACCAAGAGAGCGAGTTCCAGTGGGTGATTGACCCGATTGATGGCACCGTGAACTACTTCTACTCCCTGCCGCATTTTGCCGTGAGCATTGCCCTCCGGCAGGCTGGCAAAATCATTGTCGGCGTGATCTACGACCCGATGCGCGACGAGCTTTGGTCGGTGGCCGATGGCGGCACGCCCACCCTGAACGGTCTTCCCATCCGGGTGAGTGATCGCGCGGATCTCGGCGATGCCATTGTCTCGGTCGGCCTTGCGAAGTCCATCGACTCGATCAACAGCAGCCTGCCTCTCTTTACGAAAATGGTGCGCGGAGCACGGAAATGCCGGATGCTCGGCAGCGCGTCGCTGGACATTGCGTATGTCGCCTGCGGACGCCTCGACGCCTATATCGAGGGCACCATCAGCCTCTGGGATGTCGCGGCCGGAATCCTTCTCGTCGAGGCCGCCGGGGGCAAGGTCGAGATCACCCCCCACGCAGACAATCCGGATAAATACGCGATCGCTGCCAGCAGCGGCAAAATCTCATGGGAATGATCGCCACCGGAATCGGCTACGATGTCCACCGGCTGGTGAGTGACCGACCGCTTGTGCTGGGCGGAGTGAGGATTGACCATCCGCTGGGCTTGGAGGGACATTCGGATGCCGATGTGCTCTGCCATGCCATCGCGGATGCCTTGCTCGGCGCGGCGGGCGAGCCGGACATCGGCCACATGTTCCCCAACACAGATCCCTCGATCCGGGGTATCAGCAGCTTGGAAATCCTCCGCCAAGTCCACACGCGCTTAATGTCCCTTTCCGTCAAAATCCACAACATCGATGCCACGCTCATCGCCGAAGAACCGAAAATCTCCCCTTACCTCACGACCATGAAATCCCATATCGGCGAGGCCCTCGGCCTGCCGCCAGCGCGGGTCGGAATCAAGGCGACCACCAATGAATCCCTCGGGTTCCTCGGACGTTGCGAGGGGATCGCCGCCCTTGCCACCGCTTGCGTGGACCGTCCAGAAGCAGAGTATCTTTCAATTTGTGATTTCCGCAGGGAAAGGACAGATTACATACCAACTATGAAATCCTTCTTGTTGGCTCTCACTCTGGCCGCAGCTTTTGCGGGTTCACTTGTGGCACAAACTTTGTCGCCGTTGCCGCCGGACGGGTTTGTGACGCTCGAACAAATCGTGAAGGATTTTGCAAGTTCCGAAGATGCGGCGTTGAAGAAATACGACGGCATGAGAATTCTCGTGTATGGCCGGGTGGGAGATGTCACGCAATCCAGCGATGCCAGCGGAGATCCTCTCACGGTATTCATGCAGCTTCCCAACCAGACCACGCCGGATGTCAAAGCGGTTTTCGGAGCGGATGATCTGCCGACTGCCAATGTGTCCGTCGATCCGAATTCCTCGAAAGTGGATGTCTTCCATCGCAATTGGGAGGGCGCACTGACGAAGGAGCGCGCGTTTATTGTCGAGGGAGAAAATACCGGAATTCGTGGCACCTTTGACAATTTTGTCGCTGGCGACATTGTTTTGAAGAACTGCAATAAGTTGCAGACCAGCGTGTTGATGAAGAAGCTCGCCGAGCACGGCATTCCCACCGAGTAGCTTGAGCATTTTCGAGTATCCCAAGCGATACGATGTGGTCGTCATCGGGGCCGGCCATGCCGGGATCGAGGCGGCACTCGCTTCGGCCCGCATGGGATGCGCGACCCTGTTGCTCACCCAGAATGCCGATACTGTCGGCCAGATGTCGTGCAACCCGGCTATTGGCGGACTCGCGAAAGGACACATCGTGCGCGAGATCGACGCGCTCGGCGGAGCCATGGGACTCAACACCGATGCCACCGGCATCCAATTCCGCATGCTCAATGCCACCAAGGGACCCAGCGTGCGGGCACCCCGGGCGCAGTGTGACAAGAAAGCGTATCAGTTTCGCATCAAAGCCGTTCTCGAAGCCGAGCCCAACCTCGATCTCAAACAGGCCAATGTGACCCGTCTGGTGGTGGAAGGCGATGCCGTCACCGGCGTCGAGACCAACCTCGGATTGCGATTCAAGACAGCGTCCGCCATCGTCACCACCGGCACGTTCATGCGCGGACTCCTCCATGTCGGGCTCTCGAATCAAGTCGGCGGACGCCTCGGCGATATGGTTTCGACGTTCAGCGATTGCCTCCGCGAACTCGGCTTTGAAGTCGGACGTTTCAAAACCGGAACCCCCTGTCGGCTTCTGGCCAAAAGTATTGATTTCAGCAAATGCGAGTCCCAGCCGGGAGATTCCCCCGCTCCGGTGTTTAGCTATTTAGCGGATTCTTTGCGGCGCGGGGAGGACGATATTTTCACGCTCAACACCTGGGAAAACGGCCAATTGCAGGCTCGGCAGATCCCGTGCCACATCACCACTACGAACGAGCGCACCCATGAAATCATCCGTGCCAACCTCGACAAATCCCCGCTTTATGCCGGAGTGATCAAGGGAGTGGGCCCCCGGTATTGCCCGAGCATTGAGGACAAAGTGGTGAAGTTCGCGGAAAAAACCCAACACCAGATTTTTTTGGAACCCGAGGGCCGCCACACCGGTGAAATCTACGTCAACGGTGTCTCCACCAGCCTGCCCTTCGAGGTTCAGTATGCCTTCATCCGCAGCGTGGTCGGACTCGAAAACGCGGAAATCCTGCGGCCTGGCTATGCCGTCGAATACGATTATTGCCCGCCCACGCAGCTTCACACGACGCTTGAGACCAAGCGGGTGGCAGGACTCTATTTCGCGGGACAGATCAATG
>JBBQRY010000249.1:0-3807 GCA_038214335.1 Chthoniobacterales bacterium | reverse complement strand
GGGTTTCGTTCGCCGTCCAGCGCGGGGAAATGGTCTGCGTGATGGGTGCCAGCGGATGCGGCAAGAGCACGCTCCTGCGGGCGCTCTCCGGACAGTTCCCGCCCCATCAGGGCGATGTGCTTTTCAACAACCGCTCGCTCTACGCGAACTACGATGCCCTCCGGAAATACGTCACCCACATCCCCCAATACGATGCGGTTGATGAACACCTCACCATCGAGGAAAACCTGAAGTTCGCAGCCGCCATCCGCGCACCCCACCTCTCGCGACGCGAGCGCCAGCGCCGGATCGATGGCAAACTGGCCGAGCTCGGACTCAACGAACGCCGAAATTTTGTCGTCGGCAGCACCCATAAAAAGACGCTCAGTGGCGGGGAGCGCAAGCGGCTGAATATCGGACTCGATATGGTGAGCTCGGCGGATGTTTTCCTCTTCGACGAGCCGACCAGCGGGCTCTCCTCGAAGGACTCCGAACATGTCATCGAGATCATTCGGGGGATGTCTCACAACAAAATTGTTCTCGTCACCATCCATCAGCCGACTTCAAAAATTTTCCAGATGTTCCAGAAAGCGATCTTGCTGGACCGTGGAGGCAAGCTGGTTTTTTTCGGAACGCCGCAGGAGATGTTGAAATATTTCGCAGAGGCCGAGCACCAGCAGCATTTTGGAACGGAGCTGGGCGGGTGCGAGGCCTGCGGGACAACTCGTCCCGAGTTTATTTTCGACGTGCTGGAAACCCCTCTACGCGATCTCGGGGGCGATATCATTTTTGAGGAAAACAACCGCGGCCAACTCATCCCCGCTCGCCGGTTTTCGCCGGATTACTGGCGCGACAAATACGAGGCTTACCGGCTGATGAAGGACGTCCAGCAGCCGGGGCCACCGCGCGAAGCAGCACCGCCTCCGCAGACCCCCGTGCGACGCCGCGAGCCGATTCGTCCGCGCGAGGAATGGCATCAATTTGTCGTCCTCCTCAAACGCGCATTCATCAGCAAGCTGCGCAACCCCGCGAACCTGCTCACGACGATCCTCGAAGCACCCCTCCTGGCTCTGCTCACCGGCACCGTGCTCCGGTATTCAGAAAGCGATGTGTATGATTTTGCCTCGGCATTTCACATCCCCACCTACCTGTTCCTGTCTCTT
Source organism: Chthoniobacterales bacterium (assembly GCA_038214335.1). Lineage (GTDB taxonomy): Bacteria > Verrucomicrobiota > Verrucomicrobiia > Chthoniobacterales > Terrimicrobiaceae > QYQL01. Next base: position 2,665 of record JBBQRY010000249.1, on the reverse strand, counting down.
GTCGTGGCCATGTTTCTTGGCCTCACAAATAGCGTGGATGATATTATCCGTGACCGTCCGGTGCTCATGCGCGAGCGCAACCTCGATGTGCGCCTCATCTACTACGTGCTTGCCAAAGCTGTCACGCTCGCGGCTTTTGCCGTGATCCAGTGCGCCCTCTTCGCATGGATTGGCAACTGGCTGTTATCGCTTCGTGGCGGATTTTTGATGGTCTTTGTCGCGATGTTCCTGACCACCGGAAGCGGGGTCGCTATCGGTCTTGTGATTTCTTCTCTCGTCGCCGAAAGTAAGACCGGCATCCTCATCATTCCTGCCGTGCTCATCCCGCAGATCATCCTCAGCGGAGCACTCATCAAATACGAGGAAATGAATCGAAACCTCGACTTCATCTACACGATCCAGCAATGGGTGACCCAACATCCCGACAGCGCCATGCCAACGCGAAGCGACCTCCAAGTTCCGCTGATTTGCGAGCTCATGCCGACGCGATGGTCGTATGAGGCGCTCGTCTTCGCGCAGGCAAAACTCAATCCTCTCACCCGCCGGCAAGAGGACATCCAAAACCAAATCAACCGGCTGGTTGCCGAGAAACATCCAACGCCCGCCCAAGAGGAACGTCTGGAAGATCTCAAGGACACGCTCGCCGTGCTCTCGGGATTGGAGGCGGCAAATCCCGCCGAGCTCGACGGACAATTTGCGAAGGTGGATGCGGTCATCGCGGGAGCACCCTTTGAGAGGGCGGTTTTCAAGGGGGCCGGAACTGCCGTGACCGCCGAACAACTCTACGTGAACCAGAAAGTGACGGATCTCATCTCGAAGGCTGAAATGGAGCAGAGCGATTACCGCGAAAGCCGCCACCTGAATGTGTTCTTTGGCCCAATCAAAGAATACCTCGGCCTGCGCATGGGGGTGCTTTGGTTCAATGCCCTCACGCTGATCGGCTCGACGCTCGGAATGTTCTTTCTGCTTTACCTCATCCTGCGGCGGCAGATCCGTCACCGGGCAGCGTGAGCGCGGAATTCCAACTCATCTCCCCCTACCGCCCGCAGGGGGATCAGGCCTACGCCATTGATGCACTGTCCCGTTCGCTCCTTGCAGACAATCGGCATCAGACCCTGCTCGGCGTCACGGGCTCGGGCAAAACCTTCACCGTCGCCAATGTCATCCGCGACATCAACCGTCCGACACTCATCATGTCGCACAACAAGACGCTCGCAGCCCAGCTCTACAGCGAGTTCAAACAATTCTTCCCGCAGAATGCCGTGGAGTATTTTGTCAGCTATTTCGACTACTACCAACCCGAGGCCTACCTGCCGCGCAGCGATACGTTCATCGAAAAAGACTCGTCGATCAACGAGGAGATCGAGCGCCTCCGGCTCTCGGCGGTCAGCTCGCTTCTCACCCGGCGCGATACCATCGTCGTCGCCAGCGTTTCCTGCATCTACGGCCTAGCGTCACCGGAGGATTTTCTCCAAATGCTGGTCACGATCCGTCCGGGCCAGCAGATGACCCGCGAGGCCTTTCTCTCGAAGCTTGTGGAGATGCTCTATGAGCGGAACGACATCGCGTTCACCCGCGGGAAATTTCGGGTGCGCGGCGATGTCGTCGAGGTTCACCCCGCGCAAAATGAGGATGAGGCCGTGCGCATTGAGTTCTTTGGAGACGAGATTGAACGGATCAGCCAGTTCGATCCGCTCACCGGTCACGTCGCCGCCACCCTCACCACGTTCACCCTCTTTCCGGCAAAACAATTCGTCACCCCACACGACAAACTCAACCGCGCGATGGGCGACATCCGCCGCGAGATGGAGGAACGCGTGATCACGTTTGAACGCGAAAGCAAATTCATTGAGGCCCAGCGGATCAAGATGCGCACCGAGTTCGATCTCGAAATGATGCAGGAAATGGGGTTTTGCAGCGGGATTGAAAACTACTCCCGCCACCTCACCGGACGCCCTCCCGGCTCGCGCCCCTACACGCTCATGGATTTCCTTCCGAAGGACACCCTGCTCGTGATTGATGAGTCCCATGCCACCGTGCCCCAGATCGGCGGGATGTTTGCCGGAGACCGCTCGCGCAAGTCCGTGCTCGTGAACTACGGATTCCGACTCCCCAGCGCCCTCGACAACCGTCCGCTCAATTTCGCGGAGTTCATGGAAGTGACCAACCAGATCATCTACGTGAGCGCCACCCCCAGCCCTTTCGAGATCCGCAACAGCAAAGCCGGAAACACCGAATGGACTCCGAACCCAGAAAAAAAAGCCGGCGTTCCTTCGGCACCTGCCTACCAAGGCAAACGACGCGGGGCGGATGACGACGCCGAATTGCCACCGCTCGATGTGCACACCCCGGGTGCCTCATTGATTGTCGAACAGATCATCCGTCCCACCGGATTGCTGGATCCAAAAATCACCGTGCGTCCGCTCAAGGGACAGATTGATGCCACCATCGAACTCTGCCACGCGCGAATCGAGCTGGGAGAGCGGGTTCTCGTGACCACTCTCACCAAGCGCACCGCCGAGGACCTCGCAGACTACCTCCGCGAGATCGGTCTCAAAGTGCGCTACCTCCACAGCGATATCGATACCATCGAGCGCGTCGAAATCCTTCGCGGACTCCGTGCCGGCGAATGCGATATTCTCGTCGGCATCAACCTCCTGCGCGA
>JBBQRY010000248.1:0-3824 GCA_038214335.1 Chthoniobacterales bacterium | reverse complement strand
AGAGCCCACGTTGCCAGTGCCTTGGTCGCCGCCAAAGTTACCGGCACCCTCTTCCTCGGTGCCGCCGACCATTCCGGCACCTTGATCACCAGCGTTATTTTCGCCGGTGCCGGTGCCCATTTGCTCGGGAGCACCACCGGGAACGCCTTCAAATGCCTGCCCGGCAGGAACCGCCTGCTGCACCTGCTGAACCAAAGCCTGAATCTGCTCGGTCGTTTGCGCGTCCATCGGAGCGACATTGCCAATCGTGAGGGCGTTGGTGCCAGGATCAACGCTGATCGAGACGGTTTGCCCGTTGCTCAGCGTCACCTGTTGTCCATTCAGGGAGGTGAAATCCGCCGTGCCCTCAGGCAGGTTCAGGGAAACGCTGGTTGCCGTTCCGTTTGTCATATTGACCGTGACCTGAATGATGGTGCCGCGAATTCCGGCGACGCCGACCGGGGTTCCGATCTGGAACTTGGAACCTTTGTTCAGTTTGGCCACGTCAGCGATAATGCTGCCCGAATTCACGGAAATTTTTGTCTGGGAAACGGAGGGTTCGGATTTGATTTTCGCGTAGTCCACCTGTTTCGAGTCGAACGGCGTCTGGAGAAACTTGTCCACAGAAAAGTTGGAACCCGGCTGAACCGTCACGGTCGTGCCGTTGGAGAAAAGCAGCCAAGCCTGCGAGTTCGAGCCAGTTTTGATCGTCTGGTTTTGTTGAACAAATGAGCCTTCCTTCAATGGCTCGTCGGCCTTGTCGGCGACAGCGATTGTCACCGTTCCTTTGACCTTCAGGATGCGGATATTGCCCTCCACGGCTTTGGCCGCATTTGCCGCGTAACTGGAGGAAATCCCGCAGAAGAAAACCGACAAAATTGCGAGGGAAAATATGGTGAGCGTTTTCATTTGAGAAAGTATTCGCACATTTTCAGATCGAAGGGAAGCAAAACATTCAGTCATTTTTTCAGAACGGGGAGTCCTCGAATTCCGAGGGCGGGTTGATTTCCCATGGCTCCATGAGGTTTTCGGGAAGTTCGGTGAGGAACCGGGAAGGGCGTTGGAAGTTGTCGTTGAAGTCGCCGCCGATCCGGAGTTCCGGCCATGTGAGGTAGAGTTCGTCTTGGCAACGCGTGACGCCGACATAGAAGAGGCGGCGTTCTTCTTCGATGCCTTCCTCGGTTTCCAAGCTACGCATCGTGGGAAACGATCCGTCGGTAAGCCAGATCAAGAACACGACCTTCCATTCGAGTCCTTTGGCTTGGTGCAAGGAGGAGAGGGTGATTTTTTCGGAGTCTTCAAATCCGCCGAGTGCGCTGGAGGTTTCGACGGTGCCGAGAAGGGCGAGTTCGGAGAGAAACACTTCCGCTGAGTCGAATTCCTCCGCCATTCCTGCGAGCGTTGACAAGTCTTCGCGTCGCGATTCGTAATTCGGAAATTTCACTTTCATGTAGTCCTCATACACCGCAAAGATGACCGCCTTGATCATGTCTGAGGGGGGCAGCGGCGGGCCGGAGGCGGGCATGAGATCGCAGAGCGTGTGAACCAATTGTTTCCAGCCAGCGGCACATTTTGGCGACACGTTCATCTCCTGGAGCCGTACAAAATCCGTCCCTCCCGCGAGCGCGGCAGAAGCTTTGGTCCAGAGAGAATCTGCGGTTTTGTCTCCGATGCCTGGCAAGAGACGGACGATGCGTTTGAACGAGATCTCATCGCGGGGGTTGGTGACGAACTTCAAAAATGCGGCAACATCCTTGGTGTGGGCCTGCTCGAAGAATCGGAGTCCGCTGGTGAGCTGGAAGGGAATGCCGCATTTGGTCATCTCCATTTGGACCTCCATCGAGTGGTAGTGCGCGCGGTAGAGCACGGCCATCTCATTGAGTTTGATTCCCTCATTGCGAAGCTCAAGGACACGCTGCGCCACGAAGGCCGCTTGAAGGCGGTTGTTTTCGAGGCAGACCAGCGCGGGGCGCACGGGGTGGGAGGCGCGGACGGCGGATAGGTTCTTAGGAAACTGTCTCGCGTTGCCGAGGATGGCGGCATTGGCGAGGTTCAGGACTTCGGGCACGCTCCGGTAGTTGGTTTCAATTTTGAAGACCCGCGCCTCCGGATGCTTCTGAGGGAATTGCAGGATATTCTCAAAATTTGCGCCGCGCCACGAATAGATGCTTTGGGCATCGTCCCCGACGACCATGATGTTCCCATGAAGCCGGGCGAGGGTTTCCACCAACTCGGCTTGGATGCGGTTCGTATCCTGGTATTCATCCACGAGCACATGGCGGAACATTTTTTGATATTCTGCCGCCACGTCTTCGTTCGTGAGAAAAAGCTCCAGCGTTTTGCACAGGAGGTCATCGAAATCCATCGCGTTGGCCTCCTTTTTTCGCGCTTCATACCGGCCTAGCACCTCTGCGATCTTGGCCTCTAGGCCCATAAAATAATGGTATTTTTCGCTGAGCACCATCGGGATGAGTTTGCCGGTGTTGATGGCGTAGCTATGGATGTCGGCCAGCACGCTGGCTTTGGGGAAATTGTCCTTTTTCGCGTTGATCCCGGCGCGGGTGAGGAGTCCTTTGATCATGTCCTCCTGGTCTTCGCGGTCCATGATCGTGAATCCTGCACGGAAGCCGATCCGGTCGGCATGGCGCCGCAGGATGCGGTTGCCGATCGAGTGAAACGTGCCGCCCCAAACGCCATCCGCCAAGCCCGGAACCAGCGATCGCACACGCTCGATCATTCCGCGTGCGGCTTTATTTGTGAACGTAAGGAGCAGGATATTATGTGCGGGGACGCCTTGCGAGAGGAGGTAGGCGACGCGGTAAGTGAGGGCGCGGGTTTTTCCACTGCCAGCTCCGGCGATCACCAGCGCGGCACCGGGCGGCGAGGTCACCGCCGCAAGTTGCTGCTCATTGAGCTCGGCTGCGAAGTCAATCTTCGGAACCGCTGCCTTCGGCTGATGAAGCGTGTAGGATCTGGCCACGAATCATTCGGTAGAGATGCGGAACCGGCCCATGCGATCGGGGGAGATTCCCAGTCCGTAGGCGAGAAGGTTGGCGGATTCTTCCCAGATCCGGGCTTTTGTTTCGCCGAAGACCACCGCGATGACATCTTTGCCATTATAGGAGCCGCTGCTGATCAGGCAGTGGCCGGATTTCTCCGTGTAGCCGGTCTTCATCCCATTGCAGAACGAATAATACCGCAGCACACGGTTCGTGTTCTTCAATGTGGTGGTACGACCGGTGCTGAATTGGAACGTGAAGTATTTCGTCTTCATGATCTCGCGCAGGGTTGGATCCCGGTAAGCCGCGCGGGCGACGCGGGCCATGTCGCGGGCGGTCGAGTATTGGCCGACGGCGGGCAGGCCATTGGGGGTGAGGAAGTTCGACGACTGACCGCCGAGCGCCCGCATGGTCGCGTTCATGCGTTCGGAGAAGCTGTCGAGCGACCCGGCGTTGTCGCGGGCCAGCGCGCGAGCGACGTCGTTGGCACTCTTGATCAGCAGGGCGTGCAGAAGCTGCTCGCGGCTGTATTTCTGGCCGACTTGCACGTAGAGCTTGGTGGGTTCGACACTGGTATCGACGGACTTGATCGTCACCATCTCGTCCAGATCGCCGGCATTTGCGACGATGTAGGCCGTGAGCAATTTCTGAGTGCTCGCGACCGGTCGCTTCTCGTCTTCGTTTTTCTTGAGAATGACCTTGCCGGAGTTCGCATCAAAGAGGATGGCGGATTTGGCGGTGATGGTTGGCGGCTCGAGGGCGGGCAGGGATGCCGTGATCAACACGAGCAGGGCAGATAGGATGGATTTCTTCACGGGTTGGAACTCTACTGTCTTGAAGGAGGAG